>JAURGS010000077.1 GCA_030833685.1 Rhodoferax sp.
AGCCCCAGCGCTTGCGCCAACTGAGCAGCGCTGGGCCGACTGGATTCAGGAATTGGGATCACCACGTCAATTTCGTTAGGAGGAACCGTGGAGATCACCCGCTTGGCCAAGGCCTGACCGAGGTTAAGGCGGGCCTGGTAAACCGAAATCCCATCCATCTCAGAATCCGGGCGTGCCAGGTACACGTACTCAAAAATGCAAGGGTTCAGAACTGGGTTTTTGGCGCACTGCTGCGCGTGCACCTGTCCGCTCGCATCGATAAAAACCGCCTCGCCAGGTTGTAAATCGCGCTCGAAGCGGTGCATGGTTCCCACCAGGGCAACCGATTCACTGGCAAACATACGCGTCTGGCCATCGCTTCCCATGCACAGTGGCCGTATGCCAAACGGGTCCCGAAAGGCCAGCATGCCGTGGCCAGCAATCATCGCAATGACTGCATAAGAGCCTCGTACACGCCGATGCAAGCGAGCAACCGCCTCAAAAATACCCTTGGCGTTGAGTTTGCCGCCACGGGTAGTGGTTTCAATCTCATGGGCCAGGATATTCAGCAGCACCTCAGAGTCACTGTCGGTGTTGATGTGCCGATGGTCTACCCCAAACAAGTCCTCTTTGAGTGTCTGCGCATTGGTGAGGTTACCGTTATGCACCATCGTGATGCCAAAAGGCGCGTTGACATAAAAGGGTTGTGCCTCGCTCTCGCTGTATGCATTGCCGGCAGTTGGGTAGCGCACTTGCCCCAGGCCCGAATTACCCACCAGGCCCCGCATATTGCGAGTGCGAAAAACGTCTTTGACCATGCCACGCGCCTTGTGCATGAAAAAACGCCGATCATGCTGGGTCACTATGCCGGCAGCATCCTGCCCCCTGTGCTGCAGCAGCAGCAAGGCATCGTAAATCAGCTGGTTAACCGGCGTCGGACTGAGGACGCCAACGATTCCACACATGCTTGTCTATTCCGTTCAGCACTGCTGGCTCACGCCGGCATGAATGGCTCAAATTCTCGGGGCAAAGCAGGCTTGATTTGCATCAGCACCTCAATGCACAAGCGTACACCCACCGACTCGCGCCACATTGCGCTGTTGCTCATCGGCGTCATGGCCAGCAGCAGCGTGACCAGCAACAGGAGCAGCAGACCCCGCGCAGCACCAAATACTGCGCCCAGAATCCGGTCCGCCGGGCGCAGGCCTACGCTGCTCATGACTTTTTTGAACAAGGCGGCAAACAGGCCGCCAATCATGATCGTCACCACAAACAGCAACACAAAACCCGCTGCGTAGCGAAGCACATCGCTAGCCCCCCCCATGGGCAAACGCGCACCAAGGTCGGCAGCGAACCACTGCGCCAGCACAAACGCAGCCACCCAGCTCAGCAATGACAGGACCTCAAAAACCAGGCCTCGCCAGGCGCCCAGCAGCACCGATGCCAGCAACACCCCCAAAAAAACCCAGTCCAAAACTGCCACGGCGCTACAGGCTCAAAACAACAGTCGGCAGGTCCAGTTTTCGGACCTGCTCGGCGGCCCGCTCGGCCTCGGCTTTTTGTCCGAAGGGTCCAACACGCACCCGAATGCGAGGGCCCTCGCGAGTCTGCGCAACCTGGGTATAGGTCTTCATACCGGCGCGCTCAATTTTCTGACGCACCTCCTGCGCGCGATCGGACTCGGCGAACGCGCCCACCTGCACCACAAAGCGCCCGGTATCGGCTTCAGGCTTAGCAGCCACAGCGTTGGCGCTTCCATCCAGCAAGGATTGCACGCGCTTAGCCTCATCCGAGCTCCCATTGGTCTGTGCTTGCGCAACAGCGGGGGACTGTGTCTTTGGCTTTGAATCGGTTTTCGGCTCGGGCTTGACATTCCCCTCACTTGGGACTTTGACCGCTGCCTTAGGTTCGGCCTTGGGGGGCCCACCAGACCCGGCCTCAACGCTGGCAGAGGTCGCCGGAGCAGCAGCTTTAACGGGTTTGGTCACCGGTTTATCCGCAACAACAGTCTCACCCTTGTCCAGGCTGCTGGCAGCAGTCGGCCCCACAGCCTTGGCCGGGGTGCCCGCCGGCGTTACCGCCAAGGTGTTGGGCTTAGCGGGGTCGAGCAAGACCAGCGGCGTATCGGATGGCAGCGGCCGCGGTTGTTTGTCAAACATCAGGGGGAAAACCAGCACCCCAAGTAATACCAGGATGCAAGCGCCAACCAGGCGGTACTTGGCGCGCAGACGCAACTCTTCGACGCTGGCCGCCGGCACTGGTCCTGCGGGCGCTTCGGCAGATGTTTTGCGAAACTTGAACAAGGCCATAAGGTGCAGGAACAGCTTCACGCTGATGGCAGGTGCTGAGCCTGCATCCGCGGCAATCCGCGCTCCAGGACGGCTCCCACGGTATAGAACGAACCAAACACCACAATTCTATCAGCGGGGTCCGCTTGCGCCAGCGCTGCATCGAGGGCTTGTGTCGGGCTGGCATGCACGCTGGCCACCGTGTCAGCCCGCTTGGCGCTGCGCTGCCAAGCCTCGAACAGTTGCTGCGCCGGCAATGCCCGGCTCGTTGGCAGATCGGTGAAATACCAGGCGTCCATCAAAGCGCCCATTCGTGACAGGATACTGTGGAAATCCTTATCCGCCATGACACCAAAAACAGCGTGTGTGCGCGGGAAAAATCCCATGGCATCAAGATTCAAAGCCAATGTGGCGGCGGCATGGGGGTTGTGCGCGACGTCCAAAATCATCGCCGGCTGACCAGGCACGATCTGAAACCGGCCGGGCAAGTCCACTGTGGCCATACCATCGCGCAGCGCCTGGGCCGTGATAGGCAGACGATCGCGCAAGGCCATGAGCGCTGCAATCACACCGCCTGCATTGACCAATTGGTTCGCACCGCGCAAGGCGGGATAGGCCAGGCCGCTGAAACGCCGACCCCGTCCGGCCCATGCCCACTGCTGTTTATCGCCCTGAACATTGAAGTCCAGGCCAACGCGCCAGATATCTGCGCCGATTTCGCGGGC
Source organism: Rhodoferax sp. (assembly GCA_030833685.1). Taxonomy (GTDB): domain Bacteria; phylum Pseudomonadota; class Gammaproteobacteria; order Burkholderiales; family Burkholderiaceae_C; genus Rhodoferax. The sequence goes on from JAURGS010000077.1 coordinate 2,993, forward strand.
GTGATCGATCACGCTTTGCGGCGGCACAGGGTCGCTCACGATCGCCGCTTTACCCGTACGCATGATGCCGGCCTTTTCACGGCCAATGGTTTCACGGTCGTTGCCCAAGAGCGCTGTATGGTCCAAATCAATGCTGGTAATGATGGCGCAATCGGCATCCACCACGTTAACAGCGTCCAGCCGCCCGCCAAGGCCGACCTCCAGAATCACAACATCGAGCTTGGCATGCCGCATCACATCCAAAATCGCCAGGGTTGTGAACTCGAAATAGGTGAGCGTGACTGGCGGCTGAATTTGGGTGCGCGCGGCCTCGACCCTGGCAAACGCCGCAACCAATGGGTCTTCTTCAACGGCCTGGCCATCAATGCGCAGCCGCTCCTCAAACCGCACCAGGTGTGGTGAGGTGTAAACACCGGTGCGGTAGCCGCTGTGGCGCAAAATTGCCTCCAGCATGGCGCAGCTGGAGCCCTTACCGTTGGTACCCGCCACGGTAATCACGGGGCAGCCCAGGTGCAGGCCCAGTGCCTGGGCAACCCGGCGAACACGCTCCAAGCCCATGTCGATGGTTACGGGATGCAGGCCCTCGCAATGCTTGAGCCACTGGTCTAATTGACGAAATTCTTGGGTCATAAGAGCGCCCATTGTCGCCCAGCGACGCCCTGCGCCGCGCTCACGCGCACCGAGTAAGCACAAGGTTTAATGGCATCATGCTGCCCATGCAAACCACCGACAACTCCCCCAAACTCTTTGGCATTCCCAATTGCAGCACGGTCAAAAAAACCATGGCCTGGCTTACCGAGCAAGGGCAAACCCCGCAGTTTCATGATTTCAAAAAAAATGGGGTTGATGCCAGCACCCTGGCGCGCTGGCTGCGACAGCACGACTGGCAGGTCTTGCTCAACCGGCGTGGCACAACCTGGCGCCAGCTTGAGGCCAGCGCGCAGGCCAGCGTACAAGACGCAAGCAGCGCCACCCAACTGATGAGCACCAAGCCAAGCCTGATCAAGCGTCCGGTCATTGAGTGGCCATCGGGCACAGTGACGGTGGGTTTTGACCCTGAAACCCTTGAACAAGCCATGGCAGGTAGCGCCAAGTAGCTCAACAAACACGCCAGCTCGCCAGGGGCAACACGACTGTGGCCGCGCACAGCCCGCCACTAAAATCACGGGCTTGGCCCGTCCCAAGTCAAAAGCTCCCTATGCCAACTTCTGAAATCTCCGGCGCGCGCATTGCCACCCAGGCCAATGTCTACTTTGATGGCAAATGCGTCAGCCACGCCCTGGTCATGCCTGACGGGAGTCGAAAATCTGTGGGTGTCGTTCTGCCAGCGCAACTGACCTTCTCCACCGCAGCCCCTGAGATCATGGAATGTGTCGCTGGCGAATGCAGCTACAAACTCGCTGGCACCGATGAATGGCGCACCTGCCAGGCTGGCGAGCGCTTCACCATCGCTGGCAACAGCGCGTTTGACATTCGCGTCAACACCTCTTTTCACTACATCTGCCACTACGGCTGAGCACCATGAGCGCAACCATTCTTCAAAATCTGCCCGTGGGCGAACGCGTCGGTATTGCTTTCTCGGGAGGCTTGGACACCAGTGCCGCGCTGCGTTGGATGAAGCTCAAAGGCGCCCTGCCCTACGCGTACACCGCCAACCTCGGTCAGCCCGATGAGTCGGACTATGACGCCATACCGCGCAAAGCCATGGAATATGGCGCTGAGAAAGCCCGCCTCATCGATTGCCGCAAGCAACTGGCCACCGAAGGCATTGCCGCTTTGCAATCCGGTGCGTTTCATATCACCACCGCGGGCATGACTTACTTCAACACCACACCGCTGGGGCGAGCGGTCACGGGCACGATGCTGGTGTCGGCCATGAAAGATGACGGCGTCAATATCTGGGGCGACGGCTCCACATTCAAAGGCAATGACATCGAGCGTTTTTACCGCTACGGGCTGCTCACCAACCCGGCTCTGAAAATTTACAAGCCCTGGCTTGACCAGGCGTTTATCGACGAGCTTGGCGGCCGTGCAGAAATGTCTGCCTTCATGACCGCCCAGGGCTTTGGCTACAAGATGAGCGCGGAAAAAGCGTATTCCACCGATTCCAATATGTTGGGGGCTACGCATGAGGCCAAAGACCTTGAACACTTAAGCAGCGGGATACGCATCGTCAACCCGATCATGGGTGTGCCATTTTGGCGTGACGATTGCGCCATCAAAGCCGAGGAAGTCTCGGTTACGTTTGAGGATGGGCAGCCGGTGGCGCTCAACAACCTGTCATTCGCCGACCCAGTGGGTCTGCTGCTGGAGGCCAACCGCATCGGCGGGCGCCACGGTCTGGGCATGAGCGACCAGATCGAAAACCGGATCATCGAAGCCAAGAGCCGGGGCATTTACGAGGCACCTGGCCTGGCCCTGCTGTTCATTGCCTATGAACGCTTGGTGACCAGGATGCGCACGGGCGGCGCGATCGAGCAATACGGCGATAACGGGCGCAAGTTGGGCCGCCTTCTCTACCAGGGTCGCTGGTTTGATTCACAGGCAATCATGCTGCGCGAAACCGCCCAGCGCTGGGTGGCCAGCGCCATCAGCGGCACAGTCACCCTCGAATTGCGCCGGGGCAACGACTACTCGATTCTCAACACCGAGTCGCCCAACCTCACCTACGCGCCCGAGCGCTTGTCCATGGAAAAAGTGGAAGATGCGCCCTTCTCGCCGCAAGATCGCATTGGTCAGCTCACCATGCGAAACCTGGACATCACCGACACCCGCGCCAAGCTGGGCACTTACGCCAAGTCAGGGCTGCTCTCACTGGGCAGTGGCGGGGACCTGCTAAGCCTCAATAGCGACCGCAAAGACCCCCAGGACACGCCCTGATCTGCGGGCAATCACGCGGGCGTTTGGCTGGGTGTATCAGCGCTTATGCGCGCAAATAATCCTGCGCAATGGCTTGCAATGTGGCTGGCTGGATACCCAGGTCTTTCAGACCGGGGTGCTGGCCACTGGCCACGTTATCGATACGCATAGAGTCCAGGTTGTCCTGGCTCATCAAAGGCTCACCGGGCATTAACGCCATCAGGCTGGCTTGCAGCCTGCCCGCCCACAGCGGCACCGCCACCACAGGCCGGCCCCAGCCTGCGAAAACGCCGCTGAGCTGCCCCGAGAGGCGAACCAATTGTTTCAAGCTAAATACCTCGGGGCCAACCAGCTCGTAAATCCCGGACTGCGCTTGGGACGCTGACGCGGTTAAGGTCGCCACCACGGCAGCGGCTACGTCCTCCACCCACACCGGTTGAAACCGGGCATTCGCGCCGGCCAGCGGCACCAGCGGCATGATTTTTTGCAGGCGCGCAAAAAGGTTCAAAAACCGATCCCCCACGCCAAAAATCACACTGGGCCGAAGAAGGCTAAGGGCCACGGCTGGCCCAGCTGGGTCACTGCCCTTGGCGGCCTGAGCCCAAGCGAGCCAAACCGCTTCGCCCTGGCTCTTAGAGCGCAAATAGTTCGACGGCGCCGCATCTGGCGCGCTGACATTGGCGCCCAAGGCGCTGACGTGCACTACGTGCGCCACGCCCTGCGCGGTGCAGGCCCTGGCCAGCTTTTGCGGCAACGCCACGTGCACCCGCTCAAATTCAGTTGCTGTGCCGTGCAAAATGGCAACCAGGTTGATCAACGCGTCATGTCCGGCCAAGGCCGCATTCAACGCGCCTTCGTCGTGCACATCCAGCTCCAGCACGGTCAGACCCGGCAACACCATGATGTCTCGGGCCTGGCTGCGCCGGCGGGTGGCCACGGTAACTTGCCAGCCTGCGCGAATCAGTTTTTCACACACATGACGGCCCACAAAACCCGTCCCGCCAACTACAAACACCTGCTTCATCGATTCAACTCTCTTTGTTTTCCACAAGATTTCATTCAGAGGATCAGCCTCGCCACACGACCGACGCCTAGACCACCACGGGCTCGGGCTCGAGCATGATGCCAAAGCGCTCATAGACGCTGGTCTGAATAGCGCGCGCCAGCATCATCACCTCACCGCCTGTGGCACCATCAGCACCATCCACGGCCCCGCGGTTAATCAGCACCAAAGCCTGATGCGGATAAACCCCGGCTTGCCCCATCGACTTTCCACGCCAACCACACGCGTCAATAAGCCACGCCGCGGCGAGTTTGATATGGCCGTTCGCCAGTGGGTAGTGCACCACGGCCGGGTCACGGCCAATGATGTCGGCGCATTGCTCCGGGGTGACGGTAGGGTTTTTGAAAAAGCTGCCGGCGTTACCAATCTCAGCGGGATCGGGCAGCTTGGCCCGGCGAATCGCGCACACCCAGTCAAATACCTGACGTGGGGTGGGCGACGAGCAGTTTTCAAGCTGCATGCGCTTTTGCAGGTCTGCATAGCCCAACTCCGCCTTCCAGACTTTGGGAAGTGCCAGGCGCACACGCACGATGGCCAAGCGCCCTTTCAACCCAATTGCCTGCTGACCCAGTGCAACGTCCGCGGCGCTGTCGTGCTTGAAGACGGAATCCCGGTAGCCAAAAGCGCATTGGGCCGCGTTGAGCGTCAGCGCCTTGCCGGTCGATAAATCAACCGCATCGAGCGACTCGAAACGGTCCTGTAATTCCACCCCGTAGGCACCAATGTTTTGTACCGGAGCAGCACCCATGGTCCCCGGAATCAGCGCCAGGTTTTCCAGCCCGGGCCAGCCTTGCTGCAGCGTCCAGTCGACAACCTCGTGCCAGTTCTCGCCGGCACCCAACTCAATGACCACCTGACGCTCGTCTTCACGCACCAGACGACGCCCCATGATCTCCATCTTCAAGACCAAGGCCTTCACGTCACCGGTGAGGACAATATTGCTTCCGCCACCAAGGACAAACTTGGGTTCATCGGCCAACGCCGGGTCTTGCAACACCTCGCGCAGGTCGTCTTCGCTGGCGATGCGCACCAGCGATTGCGCCTTGGCAACAATGTGAAAACTGTTGTACGCCTGCAGGGGCACATTGTTCTGGACTAACATCCGCCTATTGTCGCCTGCCCGGTCAAAAACCCTTGCAGCCTCAACGCTGGCGTGAACGACCGGCACGCCCTGCAATTCAACGAGGTTTATCCCCATGCCCTCTTTTGACACAATTTGTGAAGCCAATGTGGTGGACGTGAAGCATGCTGTCGAAAACACCGCCAAGGAGATCGGCACGCGCTTTGACTTCAAGGGAACGCCCGCTGCCATCGAGATCAAGGAAAAAGAGATCACGCTCATTGGCAACGCCGACTTTCAGCTGGCGCAGATCGAAGACATTCTTCGCAACAAAATGACCAAACGCAATGTGGACGTGCGTTTTCTGGACAAAGGCGATGTGCAAAAAATGGGCGGTGACAAGGTCAAGGTGGTGATCAAGGTGCGTGAAGGCATCGAGACCGAGTTAGGCAAAAAAATCCAGCGTCTGCTCAAGGACAGCAAGCTCAAAGTGCAAGCGGCTATTCAAGACAACAAGCTCAGGGTCAGCGGCGCAAAAAGAGATGACCTTCAAGCCGCCATGGCTTTGATGCGCAAGGACATTACCGATATCCCACTGAGCTTTGACAACTTTCGTGACTGAGCCCAAGCGCGGCCGCAACGCCTATTGAAGCCGATGAAACTCAGCACAGAAGAAGAATACGAAGACCTGCTGGGCCAGTGGGCCAATTTGCAGTCGGCCCTGCACATCAGCCTGCACCACGCGCAGCGTACTGAGGCATTTGCCGAGCGCATCACACAGTACTACAGCTGGATGCGCTCGCTGCTCAAGCACGATCCTGACCTGGGCCTGTACCTGCTGTTTCAAGTTGCCAGCAACAGCTCGGCAGGCTACAGCGCATCGCACGCGCTGGTTTGCGCGGTGCTGTGTGATCTGGTGGCCAAAGACTGCGCGTTGGACGCCAGCGAGCACAACACGCTGGTGGTCGCCGCCTTGACCATGAATCTGGGCATGACGCAGCTTCAGGATGTGCTGGCCCTGCAAAAACACCCGCCAAGCGAACAGCAGAAAACCGAGATTCAAAACCACCCACAAAAATCGGTGGAGATGCTCAAGGCTATGGGCCTGAGCAAAAACTTGCTCCTGCAAACCGTGGCCCGTCACCACCGGGACGACACCAGCCATCAACCGCTGTCCGCGCTGGCTGCAGAGGACCGCTTGAGCTTTATTCTTCAACACGTCGACCGCTACGCCGCCAAAATCAGCCCGCGCCAGACCCGCGCAGGCCTGGACCCACAACAATCCATCAACAGCGGCCTGGTAGAGGGCAATGCGGTGGCCACACAGGTCAGCCAGTCCCTGAAGTCTGTGGTGGGCACATCGCCCCCGGGAACCCTGGTTCAATTGGACGACGGCAGCACAGCCATGGTGCGAAAACGCGGCGCGCTCACCGACCAGCCTGAAGTTGTTGTTTTGACCGACAACCAAGGTCAGCGTATTCGCCCTCTTCGGCTTCACCGCACAGCGCATGGCGGCCCTCAGATTGAGCAGGCCGTTGCCTTTGCCGCCGCCGCTTTAACCGAACGTCTCAGCCATCACCAGATCTTGCGCCTGGCCGCCTAGGCCTGCGCTGGCTTCGGGCTGCCCCGACCTTCGATGAAAGCCAGCATCATGCGCGCAAAACGTGCCCCTTCGTGGCCTTTGACTAACTCCGCCATCCCCTGCTGGAACTGATCCTCGCCCAGGCTTTTGCGGCGCTTTTGCAGCAAATAAGCGCTGTAATCCTCAACAAACTCTGGATGTGGTTGCACGCAAAGCACATGCTCGCCAACGCAAAAAGCAGCTACCGGACAAAAGTCGCTCGTTGCCAGCAGGGTGGCGCCTTGGGGAAGTTCAAACACCTGGTCTTGGTGGCTGGCCAACAAGGCGATCTCGCTGGGCTGTGGCTCACCGCCAAAATCTGGGTCCAGCCAGCGGTAAGTCATGCGTCCGGCACCCCACCCCTGCTGACTGCGGCCCACTGGCGCACCCATGCACAGGCCAACCAGCTGATGCCCCAGGCACACGCCGATCAGCTTGGGCTTGCTCTCAGGTTTCAAAAGGCTGGTGA
>JAURGS010000078.1 GCA_030833685.1 Rhodoferax sp.
TTGGCTGGCCTTGCTCAGCGCCATTGTTTACCTGCGCGCGCACAAGGCTTATCGCCGCTTTGCCCTATTCGCCACCTGGCACCGACCGCACTGGCTGGCGCAACGCGATTTATTGCGTTTGGGCGTGCCCATGGGCTTGTCCACTTTTATTGACGTGAGCTCATTCACCTTGATCGCCATTCTGGCCGCGCGCATGGGGGACGCTACGGTGGCGGGTCACCGGGTGATCGCCAATATCACGGCCTTGATTTACATGCTGCCGCTGTCAATAGCCATCGCAACCTTGGTGCACGTGGGGCAATCCATGGGCGCGCAAGACCCAGATCGTGCCAGGGCTGTGGCACGCGCGGGACTGCGTCTGACACTAGGCTTTGCACTGGTCATTGGTGTCGTGATTTGGCTCTTGAGAGAACCCCTGATCAGCGCTTACAGCACCGACCCCGCGGTGCGCAGCCTGGCCATGGGCCTGGTTATTTACTTGTGTTTTTACCAGGCCTTTGACGGGCTGCAGACGGTCGCTGCGTATGCGCTACGTGGCTACAAGGTGACGCTATTGCCCATGGTGTTGCATACCGTGTGTTTTTGGGGTGTGGGTCTGATGGGCGGGTACTGGCTGAGCTTTCACGCGCCATGGCGTGCGGACGAGCCCTCCGTTGCGGGCTTTTGGCAGGCCTGTGTGCTTGCCACTTTGCTGGCTGGGATTTTGTTTATCTCGCTCATGCGCAAGGTAGCCAGGATCCGTCAACGCGGGTAGATGCTCAGGGGCTTTTGTGGGGCATTGAAGACTGCTTGAAACGCCGCTCTTGCGTGTTAACGCGCCGCTCACCATCCGATGGTCTGGCCCTGATGATCAATGAAGTGGGCACCAGCCTGCGCCTGCAACTTTTCAAGTGCGCGCATCAAGCCTACTACTGAGACCTCAGGCTCCAGAAGCAGGGGTACACCTGCAGAAAATGGCTCGGACAAACGCGATCGCACGGTGCCTGGTTGCAACGCCACAAAGCGCCATCCCGGCTGACGACGATGCCACTCCAGCGCAGCACTTTGCAGCACCATATTCATGGCCGCTTTGGAGGCCCGGTAGCTGTACCAGCCCCCAAGCCGGTTGTCGCTGATGCTGCCAACCCGCGCAGACAGTTTGGCGTAGATGCTGCGCTGCTCGGCAGCGAGCAAAGGCACAAAGTGCTTGAGTAACAAGGCAGGACCGATGGTGTTGACTTGCAGGGCGCGTGTGAAATGTTCGGCCGTGAGCGCTTTGATGGATTTCTCAGGTCCCTGCCCGTCAATGGTGAGTGCGCCAGTGGCGTCCACAATGATTTGAAAAGGGCCCTGGCGTGCAACAGCCTGTGCTGCAGCGTGAATGGATTTCGGATCGAGCAGATCAAGCCCGGGCTGTGTGGTGCGGGCCAGCTCTTGAACACCCGCACAACGTGGATCAGCACGAAAGTAATCCACAAACGCCTGACCAATGGCACCGGTGGAACCGATCACCAGGGCTTGGTAGTTCTGTTTTAACACCGTCAGACTTCTTTCCGATACAGCAGGACTTTAAGTGAACGCTCGGTGGCCACGTCGTCAAACGCTGCAGGATTATTCAAGCGCTGCACCAGCGTAAAACCTGGCGCACACGTTTGCACCAGTTGGTGCAAAAACCCTGGCCCGAGCTCCGGTGCGTTCAGACACAACAGCGCATAGCCGTGGCTGTCAACCAATTGCGGTAAACGCCGCAGCACACGCGCGTAGTCCTTGTGCGCGACGAAGCTGCCCTTTTGAAAGCTGGGTGGATCGACGATGACCAGATCAAACGGTCCTGCCCGCTGAATTTTGGCCCAGCTCTTGAAGATGTCGTGCACCCAAAAGGATGCGCCTTTGGTGATTTCATTTTTGCGGTGGTTAGCTTGCGCCAGCGCTATGGCGCCAGCGCTCATATCGACGTTGATCACCCGACTCGCACCTGCCTGCAGCGCGACCACGGAGAAAGCGCCGGTGTAGGCAAACAGATTGAGTACAGCAATCCCCGGGTGGCTGTGCACATGCTTGTGTACCCACTGCCGGCCACACGCCATGTCGAGAAACAGACCATGGTTTTTGGAGCGCATCAATTGCACCTGGTATTGGCTTGCACCCTCCAGCACCCAATGCGGATCGGGGACGGACCCGCTGAGCAACTGGGTACGCGTCTGGTTGGCATGGCGCACCTGCAGCACACAGTGAAGGACATGTTCGGGTGCGATCTCAGACCAGCGCAGAGACAGCACTGATTGAAAGCGTGTGATGTCTTCAGGCGATACCTCGCCATGGCTGGTCAGCAGCCATACCGGCGGGTAGAAATCCAAAGACCATTGCTCGCAGCCGGGATAGCGCCCGCCACGGCCATGAAACAGGCGACAGGCCTGTGTTGGCACATTCAGGCGCGAGACCGTATCGAGCAGGGCTTGCATGATTGCTGCCAAAAGCCGTGTGCTGTGGCAGTGGGATTGCAGTGGGTGATCACAACATCAGCTCCAAAGCTGACCCAATAGGCCTAAAGCAGCACAGGCCAGGATCACTTCGATCACGCCGCGCTTGTATCGCATCAGCGCAATTGCCGCCAGGACAGCGATGGCGCCGGCAAAAAAATTGACCGGCCCTGTTAGGCCTTGCGGCAACAGCGTGTGTTGGCCAAAAAACCAGGCCAGCTGTGCCATCACGCCCACCACCGCTGCTGTAATCGCCTTGAGCGGTGCTGTGAGTCGAAGTTCGGCTTGCGTGGATTCGACCAAGGGTCCTCCGGCGAGGATGAAAATAAATGAGGGCAAAAACGTGAACCAGGTCACCAGGCACGCGGCGACCACGCCCGCCAAAAGGCGCAGCTCTGGCCCGAATAAGGCCTGGACATAGCTGCCGACAAAGCCCACAAATGCCACCACCATGATTAGCGGACCGGGCGTGGTCTCGCCCAGCGCCAGCCCGTCCATCATTTGGCCTGCGCTCAGCCAGCTGTATTCGACAACGGCACCTTGGTAGACGTAGGGCAACACAGCATAGGCGCCACCGAAGGTCAGCAACGCAGCTTTGGTGAAAAACCAGGCCATTTGCGTCAAGCTGTGCGCCCAACCGAGGTACGCGGTGAGCGCTGCAAAAGGCACCAACCACAGCACAGCACCTGCGCACAGGACCTGAGTCAGCCGCATCCAGCTGAAAATCGTGTGCGCCGGTCTTGTTGCCTGGGGCTGGGAGTCAACGACTGCAGTACTCGCTTTGCTTGCTGGCCCATGGCCAGTGCTTGCGCTCCAGGCCAAGGGCCTGAGCTGTGAGCCGACAAAACCGATCGCCGCAGCGGCCAGGATGATCAGCGGAAAAGGTAAACCCAGGGCAAACATGCCAACAAAGGCCATTGCGGCAACCATCCACAGTGCGGGTTGTGTCAGCGTGCGTGAGCCCAGGCGAACGATGGCGTGCACAAGGATGGCAACCACCGCGGGCTTGATGCCAGCAAACAGGCCAGTGACGAGCACGGTGTGCCCGTAGGCGAGATAGATCCAGGACAGCGCCATCAGGATCAGCAGGGACGGCAGGACGAACAAAACGCCAGCAGCAATGCCACCACGCGTTTTGTGCATCAGCCAGCCCAGGTAAGTGGCCAGTTGCTGCGCCTCCGGGCCAGGCAGCAACATGCAGTAATTGAGCGCGTGTAAAAAGCGTTGCTCGCTAATCCATCGGCGCCGCTCGACCAGCTCTGCGTGCATGATGGCAATTTGTCCACTGGGCCCGCCAAAACTGATGAAACCCAGCTTCAACCAGAAGCCCAGCGCTTCGCGCAAAGACACCTCGACTGTGGCGCCGTCGTTGTTTGCAGCGGCAGGTTCAATTGGCGCTGGTAAAGGCTTGGCGGGCATGGTTGTCGCGCTTTCGCAGCCCTGGCGCCTTGGGCACCGGCGGCGAGTCAGGTCTTGGCAGTCGATGCCTTGCGGTCAGCGACGACTTTTTGCGCCGAGGCCCGCTCACCGATGAGCTTCATATAGGGCTTGTAATCGATGCCATGGCTGATCAGCAGGTCTTCGCCATAAACCGTCTTGGTCGTCATGCCGATCAAAGGCAAACTGACGAAGGCCGCACAGTCCGCTTGTGTGAAGGTCTCCCCAGCGGCATAAGGCGATAGCTTCAGGAGCTTTTTCAGTGCCGGGATGTTTTTGTCCAGGGTTTTGCGAACACGCTCTTGTGTTGACTCACTGGCTGGCCGGTTGAAAAAAGCATGGCCGTACAGCTCGCGCGCGGGGATTTCCAGGTGCCACTCGATGAAGGTGATGAGTTCACGCACCTTGGCCGCCGCGTAGGCGTCAGCCGGGCGCAGACTGTGCTCGGGAAAGGCGTCATCGAGGTAGTCCATGATGACCTGGCTTTCGCACAAGGCGCCCTGTGGCGTGCGGATGAAAGGCACCTTGCCCAGGGGCGTTTCTTGCAGAATGGCCGGGTCGGTACTGCCGGTGCCGACGCGCTCTTCTTCGAAAGCCAGGCCTTTTTCGAGCAAGGCCATCTTGACCTTGTTGTAGTAGTTGGAAATTGGGAATCCGCACAAGGTCAGCACATCAGGCTCCTGAAAAAATTTGTCGGCATCTTAGATGAAGTTAGCCGCTTTATTTGCCGCGTGGCGTCGGCGGGCGTGCTAACTTAACCCAAAAGTTCAAGCAGGGTTCGCGCAAGGACTTTGGTTGCGCCGCGCAAATCCTCGAGCTGCAGCCGTTCATCGGCACGTTTGGCATGCGACTCCAACAGGGTTCTGGGGCCTGCACCGTACAGCACGCCGGGAATGCCCCGTTCGGTGTAAAGCCGCGCATCGGTGTACAGCGGTGAGCCTGTCTCTACCGGCTTTTCGCCAAACACAGCCAGCCCGTGCGCCTGTAAGGCATTCACCAAGGGCTTGTTTCCTGGCAGGGGCTTCATGGCCTGGCATAACAGCAAGCGGCGAATATTCACGTCAATCTCGCGCCCACCGCGAACGGGGGCAAAACTCTGGCGCGCCTGTTCAATGCGTTGCAGCAAATCTGCTTCAACTTGCTGCGGGTCTTCCTCTGGAATCATGCGCCGATCGAGTTTGAGCACGACCTGACCCGGCACCACGTTGGTGTTCGTGCCCCCCTGGATCGATCCAATGTTCAGATAGGGACTGCCGATGCCAGGTACCTTAGAGCGCAATGCCTGCAGTTCACGGCTGTAGGCATAAAGGGCTTGCATGATGTGCGTGGCCGCTTGCAAGGCGTCGGTTCCGCTATCCGGAATGGCTGCATGCGCCATCTCGCCGTCGATGTGCAATTCAAGCTGCAAGCAGCCATTGTGTGCAGTGACGACCTGATAACTAAAACCGGCTGCGATAAACAGATCCGGGCGGCTCAGGCCCTGCTGCAGTAACCACTGGGGGCCTTTTTCGCCGCCGAACTCTTCGTCGTAGGTAAAGTGCAGCTCAACGCTTCCCCGCAAGGGTGCAGCCAAAGACTCCAGTGCCAGCGTGGCAAAGCTGAAGGTGGTGATGTCAGACTTGCTCACAGCAGCAGCGCGTCCGTAAATTGCGCCGTTTTCAACAAGCCCGCCGTAGGGCGGATGTTGCCAGCCAGGGCCAGGCGGCACCACGTCACCGTGGGCATTGAGGGCAATCGTCGGGCCGTCGCCGTAGCGTCGGCGCACGATCACGTTGGTGATCGAGTCCATGCCGTAGGCGCGAACCTCGTCTGTAGGCACGGGGTATTGCTCGGCAGCAAGCCCCAGCTGGCTTAGCCGCTGCGCTACAAGCTCAGCGTGTGGGGCGTTGTTGCCGGGTGGCGTGTCAGTTGGCAGGCGAATCAGCGCCTGTAAAAAGGCAATCTGATTTTCAAAATGCGCGTCAACCCATGCGTCCAAGCGCGCGAAATCCTGGGCAGCGCCTTTCACAGATGATCAGTGCAAAGCAGTTGCAGAAATTCGCTGAACGCTTCGACCGCCAGTTGCATGTCGTCACTGGTGGTGGACTCCAGCGGGTTGTGGCTGATGCCAGCGTTCTCACCGCGCACAAAAAGCATGGCCTGGGGCATGATCTGGTGCAGCTTCATGGCGTCGTGGCCAGCGCCACTGGGCATGCGGTGAATCGGCAAGCCCAACTCGGCCACGGCTTGTTCCCAACGGCTTTGCAGCCCAGCATCACTGGGCGCGGCAGCCGCACGCACCGTTTCTTCCCACTCGCATCGAACGCCGCGTTCTGAACAAATATCGCGCAAGCGTTGCAATATGTCGTGCGACAGTGCATCGCGTTGGGCGTCGCTGGGTGCGCGCATGTCCAGTGAAAACAGGCAACGCCCAGGCACGACGTTGATTGACCCATTGGGTACCTGCCATTGCCCGATTGTGGCCACCAGGTTTGCCTCCTGGGCTGCGCGTTGCTCAAGGTAAACGCTGAGTTCAGCCACAGCGGCGGCCGCGTCCCGGCGGCGATTCATGGGGGTGGTGCCCGCATGACTGGCCATACCAGTCACCTCGCACTGCAGCCGCACGCTGCCGTTGATGGAGGTCACTACGCCCAGCGGTCGGTTCATCTCATTGAGCACAGGACCCTGTTCAATATGAACTTCAACAAAGCCCAGGTAGTCTGAAGGCTTGCGCTGCAGTCCGGCAATGGCTTGGGGGTCCAGGCCAGCACGTTGCATGGCCTGCAGCATTGAAACGCCATCGGCGTCAGTTTGGCTCAACCAGGCTGTATCAAAGTCGCCAACCAAGGCCGAGGAGCCCAGAAAGGTAGCCGGGTAGCGTTGCCCTTCTTCCTCAGCAAACGCCACCAGTTCAATGTGAAAAGGCAGCCGAGTCTGGCGCCGTTTTAGCGCCTGCACAGCTGCGATGACAACAAAAATACCCAGTCGCCCGTCGTAGCGGCCCGCGTTACGCACGGTGTCGTAGTGGCTGCCGCTCAGCAGCGTTTTGCCGTCTGGATTGGAGCCAAGGTAGCGCGCAACCACGTTGCCGACTGCGTCGATGTGTACCTCATCAAATCCACAGGCTTGCATGCGCTCTGATATCTCTTTGGCGCAGGCCTGGTGCGCTTGGCTTAGGTAAGTGACGGTCAGCTCACCGCGGGCTGCGTAGTCGGGCTCACTGTACTGGGCCAGACTTTGATGCCAGTCCCAAACTTCATCACCCAAGGCACTGTTGCACGCGAACAAGTCCTTGAGGCGGATTTCAGCGATGCGGTGGATGTTGCGCAGGCACTCTTGCATCTCAAAGTCGGGGTGTCCCTGCACGCGACGCGCCAGCGTGGCAATGATTTGTGTGCGTGACAGGCCAGTGCCGCGGGGTCCCCGCACCGCCAAAATAAAAGGCCAGCCAAACTTTTCCTTGTAGCGCGCGTTGAGTGTTTGCAGCGTTTCAAATTCTTCAGGTGAACAGGCAGTGAGCCCGGCCGTCTGCTGCTCGTGGGTGGACTCTGCTGTGAGCGTCTTACTCACCATGGCGCGTCCAGCCAGCTCAGGGTGGGCGCAAATCAGCTTGAGCTGTTGGTCATGCGGCGCGTGAGTGACCTCGTCGGCCATCGCTGCTTTCAGTGCTGCAAGCGAAGCGAAGGGTCGCTTGGCCAACGCGCCCTGTGCAATCCAGGCAGAGTGTTCGTAGATGCCCCCAAGCCAGGCAAGAGCCTGATCGCTTGGGGCGCTGTTGAGTTGTTCCAGCGTCAGGGCCATGGGCTTAGTCTGCATAGGGGTGAACAGCGTGCCAGTGCTGTGCAATGTCAATGCGCCGGGCCACCCAAACGTGATCATGCAAACTGAGGTGGTCCAAAAAACGCTGCAAGGCCGTGATGCGGCCAGGCCGGCCCAGCAAACGGCAGTGCATGCCCACGCTCATCATTTTGGGCGCATTCTCACCGTCGGGATCGCCCTCGGCGTACAGCGCATCAAACGTATCTTTCAGGTATTGAAAGAACGGGTCGGCATGGGAGTAGCCCTGTGGCAAGGCAAAGCGCATGTCATTGCAGTCCAGGGTATAGGGCACGATCAGCTGCGGCACGATGGCGCCGTCGGATTTGCGCACCTTCATCCAGAAAGGCAGGTCGTCGCCGTAGTAATCGCTGTCGTAGGCAAAGCCGCCATAGTCCGCAACCAGCCGGTGGGTGTTGGGGCTGTCGCGCCCGGTGTACCAACCTAAGGGGCGCTCTCCCATCAGGCTGGTCATGATGCCCATGGCTTGTTGCATGTGCTCGCGCTCAATTTGCTCGTCCACCCCTTGGTAATGGATCCACTTCAAGCCGTGGCAAGCTACATCGTGCCCAAGGGATTGAATGGCCGAGCAAAGCTCAGGGTGTTTTTGCAGGGCGGTGGCCACACCAAAGACCGTCAGCGGAAGTTTGCGCTTTTCAAACTCGCGCAGGATTCGCCAAACACCGGCACGTGAGCCGTATTCGTATATGCCCTCCATGCTCATGTGGCGCGCTTCGTAGGCCGCGGGGTTGAACATCTCAGAGAGGAACTGTTCGCTGGCTTTGTCGCCATGCAAAACACTGTTTTCGCCGCCTTCTTCGTAATTGAGCACAAACTGGACGGCGACACGCGCCTGGCCCGGCCAGCGCGCATGCGGCACTTGGCGTCCGTACCCGATCAGGTCACGGGGATAGTCGGCAGTGCTGTCGTAGTGGGCCATGGTGGGTTGCTCTCCAAAACATTCAGGGCCAGGTGCTTGCTGGCAGGGGGGTTTTGCCGCTCTTTTCTTTGTGCCATGTGAGGCTGTCGAGCACGTGGTCCAGGTGCTGGGCCATCAGCGCAGTTGCCGTGTCGACATCGCCGGCCGCCATGGCGTCCACCAGCGCCTCATGTTCGTCCACCGAGTGCCCGGCGTCGTCAGTGGATTGGTACATCAGCGTGATCAAGGCGCAGCGAGAGATCAAGTCGCCGAGCACCTCGGCCAGGACCTTGTCGCCCATTAGATTGGCCATCACCACGTGAAAATCGCCCAACATTTCGCTGCGCCCGGTCAAATCGGGCCCACTCAAGGCCGCACGCTCAAGCTTCAGATGCTGGCGCAAGGCTTTGATCTGCAAAGGCTTGACTTGAGAGACGAATTTGCGCGTCATCTCCAGCTCAAGAAGGCGTCGAAGCGCAAAGACCTGACGGGCTTCTTGCGGCGAGGGCGCTGCCACAAAGGCGCCACGCGCTGGCTCCATGGTGATGAGCCGCTTTTGCGACAATCTAAATAGCGCCTGGCGTACCAAGGTGCGCGACACCCCAAAGTGGTCCGCCAGTCTTTGTTCGCCCAGCTTGGCGCCGGGCGCTAATTGATGGTCGACAATGGCCTGCGTGATCGCAGCGACAATGATGCTCGTGGGGGTCTGGTTCATGATGCGCATGGCTGTTGCGGCATGATAGCGTAAGAGAAAAAAATTGTATACAGTTTTTCTGGATTGTTCTGACAAAAATGCGAATGGAGTGGCTTAGGTATGGGCCTGAGCACGCACGTTCTTGACACCATGCACGGTTGCCCGGCTGCCGGCATGCGGGTAACCTTGTTTGCCTTGGACGGTGAGGGCGCTACGCCGATCAAATCCGTCATCCTTAACGCTGATGGCCGAAACCCCGACGGCTTGATGATTGCCCATGACCAAATGCGTGTTGGTCGTTTCCGGCTGGTGTTTCACGTGGCATCCTATTTCTCTGACCGGGGCGTGCAGTTACCAGAACCCAATTTTTTGCAGGAAGTGCCGATCGACTTCGGCATTGCGCAGGCCGAGCAGCATTACCACGTGCCGCTGCTCGTTAGCCCCTGGAGTTACAGCACGTACCGTGGCTCATGATGCGCTGGTGTGCAGCAGGCGTTCGCCGGGCAACACGGTTTATGCCAGGTGCCCAGGCCGGCGGGCGCTGGCGGGGCCAATCTTGTCGCACTGGGGTTCTCGCCCTTGCATCCAAGTGCGTTGCTAGCCCTGGGCCGCTGTGGCTCTATAAATAGACAAATCAGAGAACCGTCATGGAAGCCTATTTGCTCGATTGGGCTAATCTTCTGTTG
>JAURGS010000079.1 GCA_030833685.1 Rhodoferax sp.
GCGCTCCATGCCTTTTCCCACATGAAAAGGCGACGCGTTGATAACCGCAACGATTTGGGCGCCGGCGCCAGCCAGGTCACGCGCGGGCTGGTCGAACCAAGCGTCCTCGCAAATCAACAAGCCCACCTTAAAGGCAGCCCCGCCGCAAACAAGCTCAAAAACACACGATTCCTGCCCGGGCGTGAAATAGCGACGCTCATCAAATACCTGGTAGTTGGGCAACTCGCGTTTGAAGTAGCGCGCCACTACTTTGCCTTGGCAAACCACACTGGCCGCGTTGTAACGGGTGTTGACAACCACCGATCGGCTGCGCTTTTGCGAGCCCACGGGGTGCCCTAGAACCACATACAAATCTGGCAACTCCGCCAGGGCCTGCGCGATCGATTCAATGGCATCATCGCAGGCTGCGACAAACGCTGGACGAAAAAATAAATCTTCGGCCGCGTAACCACACACGGACAACTCGGGCGTGAGCACCAGCCTGGCGCCAAGTGCATAGGCCGAGCGCGCTGAGGCGATGATTTTTTGTGAGTTCCCAGCCACGTCGCCAACAACCAAATTGAGCTGGGCAACTGAAATGTTCAATGTCATGAAAAGCGAGCAACGATGCTAAACAAAGCGGTGCCAAAGGGGCCGGCGCATTATGGCATTCGGGTGGTAAACAGCATGCGTGAGGTCAGTGCGTTGGCGTGGGATCGCCTTCTTGACCGCCAGTCGATGCCAACCCCCTTTATGCGCCACGCCTACTTATCGGCGCTGGAGCAAAGTGCTAGCGCTTGCGAGCAGACCGGCTGGTCCTTACGTGTCTTGCTGATGGAAGAAGACGCCGCCTTGGCCGCGGCAGCCGTGCTGTACATCAAGCCGCACTCCCGGGGTGAATATGTTTTTGACCACGCATGGGCGCATGCCTACGCACGTCACGGCCTGAACTACTACCCCAAGGCCATTTGCGCAGTGCCATTTACACCTGTCAACGGCAGCCGCCTGCTGGCACGCTCAGACGAATACCGCCAGCACTTGGCGCAAGCGATGGTGAATTGGGTGCAGGCCGAAAAGCTGTCCAGCGTTCATCTTTTATTTGCTTCTGAGCAGGACCTGACAGCAGCACAGCACGCTGGCATGCTGGTGCGCCACACCGTCCAATTCCATTGGCGCAATGCCAACCAGCCTTTCAAAGACTTTGCAGAATTTTTAGCCACTTTTACGCAGGAAAAACGAAAAAAAATTCGCCAGGAGCGACGCAAAGTCACTGACGCTGGCGTGCACTTTGTTGCCCTGCAGGGTTCTGACATCACTTCAGAAGACTGGGCTTTTTTCTACCGCTGCTACGAGCGAACCTATCTGGAGCACGGCAACCTGCCTTACCTGCGACCCGCTTTTTTTTCGCAACTTGCCCAAAACGCGCCACAGGACTGGCTTTTATTCGTTGCCCGCAGGAAGGGTCAGGCCATTGCATCAAGCCTGATCGGCCTTAACGTCAGTTGCCAAAACAGCCCCTCATCGAACAAGGTCGCGTATGGTCGCTATTGGGGTGCCCTGGAGCGGGTGGACTGCTTGCATTTTGAAGCGTGCTACTACCAGCCGATCGAATGGTGCATTCAGAACGGCTACCACCGTTTCGAAGGCGGCGCGCAGGGCGAGCACAAATTAGCCAGAGCCCTGATGCCTGTCACCAGCCACAGCGCCCACTGGCTGGCACACCCCGACTTTCTCGACGCAGTGGCCCGCTATCTGAATGACGAGTCAGCAGGAATCGACAACTACGTCCAAGCGCTGGAGGCCCACAGCCCTCTCAAGCCAAGCCCCGGCTGAAACCAAGGCCAGCTCAGGCTGGCGCGTTATTTTTGCGACGGTAGTTGGCAATGCCGTCAACAATCTCTTTTTGCGCCTCCTGCGGGCCACCCCAACCCAGGATCTTGACCCACTTGCCGGGCTCAAGATCCTTGTAGTGCTCAAAAAAATGAGCAATGGTTTTGAGACGCATCGGGCTCAGATCGTCTGGCTTTTGCCAACGGTCGTACAAAGACAGCAGCCGGGGAATCGGGACCGCCAGGACCTTGCCATCCAGGCCAGCCTCGTCTTCCATGTTCAGGATTCCAATGGCTCTGCAGGTCACCACCACCCCCGGAATCAATGGCACGGGTGTGACGACCAGCACATCCACCGGGTCGCCGTCACCGCTCAAGGTCTGCGGCACGTAGCCGTAGTTGGTGGGGTAATGCATGGAGGTGGCCATAAAGCGGTCAACGAAGATGGCATGCGTGGCGTGGTCGACCTCGTACTTCACCGGGTCTGCATTCATGGGAATCTCAATGATCACATTGAATTGTTCGGGCGCATCGATACCAGGTGAGACGTTATCCAGAGACATGGGTGGGTACAGCTCGCGGGGTGGGTGAAGGAAATGACAAAACCCTGGGTTTTGACTACGGGTTTTCCCTGAATTTTAGCCTTTTGGGTGCTTGGCAAGGGCTGCCAAGCATGCAGCCGTAGTACAGTTCGCCGGTTGGCCAATCGCCGTTTCGTTACAACGCTTCGTTGTCGAAAAAGTGAGGAAGCAACGCAATCCGGGTGCCGTTTGCGTCGCACCACCACTTTGCGAATTTACACAGGAGTTTTTTTATGTCAGGTAATTCGGCGCTGATTATGGCGATCGTCTGCGGACTGGTCGCCGTGGCATATGGAATTTGGGCCCGCAGTTGGATCTTGTCGCAAGATGCCGGCAACCAACGCATGCAAGAGATCGCACAGGCCATTCAAACGGGTGCTGCCGCGTATCTGGCTCGCCAGTACAAAACCATCGCGGTGGTTGGTGTGGTGTTGGCCGCGGTGATTGCGGTTTTCCTCGACGGTGTGAGTGCGGTTGGCTTCGTGGTCGGTGCGGCCCTGTCTGGCGCGTGTGGCTTTATCGGCATGAACGTGTCGGTGCGTGCCAACGTGCGAACGGCGCAGGCAGCCACCAAAGGTATTGGCCCTGCCCTGGACGTAGCCTTTCGTGGTGGCGCCATCACTGGCATGTTGGTCGTCGGCCTGGGCCTGCTCGGTGTCAGCGTTTTTTATTGGTTTCTGGCGGGTAACGGCAACCTCACGCCAGACAAAAATCTGGCCAACTTGCTCAACCCGCTGATCGGCTTTGCTTTCGGCTCGTCTCTGATCTCGATTTTTGCGCGCTTAGGTGGCGGTATCTTCACCAAGGGCGCTGACGTCGGCGCGGACCTGGTTGGCAAGGTGGAAGCTGGCATTCCCGAAGATGATCCCCGCAACCCAGCGGTGATTGCGGACAACGTTGGCGATAACGTCGGCGACTGTGCTGGCATGGCCGCTGATTTGTTCGAAACCTATGCCGTGACCTTGATCGCCACCATGGTCCTGGGCGCACTGATGGTGTCGGGCGCTGGCACGGCTGCCGTGATCTACCCGCTCGCCCTGGGTGCTGTGTCCATCATTGCCTCCATCATCGGTTGCTTTTTTGTCAAAGCATCGCCCGGCATGAAAAACGTCATGCCAGCGCTCTACAAAGGCTTGGCCGTCGCTGGTGGTTTGTCGCTCATCGCCTTCTACTTCGTTACCACCTGGCTAATGCCAGACAACGCGATCACAGCCAGCGGCAGCCAAATACGCTTGTTTGGCTCATGCGCAGTCGGATTGGTGCTGACAGCCGCCCTGGTATGGATTACCGAGTACTACACCGGCACGCAGTACCCGCCAGTGCGCCACATCGCTGAAGCGTCGACCACGGGCCACGGCACCAACATCATTGCCGGACTGGGCGTGTCTATGCGCTCAACAGCATGGCCGGTGATATTCGTGTGTATGTCGATCTACACCGCCTACGCGCTGGCTGGGCTTTACGGCGTGGCCATCGCCGCGACCTCAATGCTGAGCATGGCCGGCATCGTGGTAGCGCTGGACGCCTACGGCCCGATCACGGACAACGCAGGTGGTATCGCCGAAATGGCTGAGATGCCTGAGTCAGTACGTGACATCACCGATCCCCTGGATGCCGTGGGCAACACCACGAAAGCGGTGACCAAAGGCTATGCCATTGGCTCGGCTGGCCTGGCTGCACTGGTCCTGTTTGCCGACTACACCCACAAACTGGAGGCATCCGGTTCGCAGGTAACCTTTGACCTGAGCAACCCCATGGTGATCATCGGTTTGTTCATCGGCGGCCTGATTCCTTACCTGTTTGGCGCCATGGCCATGGAGGCCGTCGGCAGAGCTGCCGGTTCAGTGGTGGTGGAGGTTCGACGCCAGTTCCGAGAAATCGCGGGAATCATGGAAGGCACTGCCAAGCCGGAGTACGGCAAAGCCGTGGATATGCTCACCAGCGCTGCCATCAAAGAAATGATGATTCCGTCCTTGTTGCCGGTGGTGGCCCCAATCCTGGTCGGCCTGCTGTTGGGGCCGGCTGCCCTGGGTGGCCTGCTCATGGGCACCATCGTGACGGGCCTGTTTGTGGCAATTTCCATGTGTACAGGTGGAGGCGCCTGGGACAACGCCAAAAAATACATCGAAGACGGCAATTTTGGTGGCAAAGGCTCAGAGACCCACAAAGCGGCGGTCACTGGCGATACCGTCGGAGACCCCTACAAGGACACCGCAGGCCCAGCCATCAACCCGCTGATTAAGATCATCAACATTGTGGCCTTGCTGATTGTGCCGGTGATGATGAAACTGCACGCAGGCTAAAGCGCTCGGCACTAAAACCAACAAAAGGCGCCTGGCTTCGGCCAAGCGCCTTTTTTTTAGTGCGGGCCCAAACCATCCGGATGGCAACGGAGCACCAAACTGCGGTACCACTGCAAAGACGCGGACTATCCAGAACATGACAGAATTCGGCCCATGACAGAACGCGATACTCACCGAGTCATTCCGCTGGTTGATGCGCGGGCCGGCCTGCCGATTCCAGGCTTTGAATCGATTGGCAAGCCGGGCCTGAAGTCAGCCGGGCAGGTTTTGGACCAACGCGCAAGACCTCTGCGCGACCTTCGAATCAGCGTCACCGACAGGTGTAACTTCCGCTGCAGTTACTGCATGCCCAAGGAAATTTACACCAAGGACTACCCTCATTACCTGCCGCATGCCTCGCTCTTGAGCTTTGAGGAAATCACGCGGGTCGCTCAACAGTTCTTGGGCCTAGGAGTACAAAAAATCCGGCTCACCGGTGGCGAGCCCCTGCTGCGCAAAAATTTGGAGCAGTTAATTGAGCAGCTGTCAGGCCTGCGTACCCTGGAGGGGAAAACCCCGGACCTGACCCTGACGACCAACGGGTCGCTGCTGGCGCGCAAAGCGCGTGCGCTCAAAGACGCAGGCTTGCAACGCGTCACCATCAGCCTGGATGGCCTGGATGATGCGGTATTTCGGCGCATGAACGACGTCGACTTTCCGGTGGCCGATGTGCTGCGGGGGATCGAGGCGGCACAAGCCGCTGGCCTTGGCCCTATCAAAGTCAATATGGTTGTCAAGCGTGGCACCAACGAAGATCAGATCCTGCCCATGGCTCGGTACTTTCGTGGCTCGGGCATTGCGCTTCGATTGATTGAGTACATGGACGTGGGCGCCACCAATGGCTGGCGTATGGACGAAGTCCTACCCAGTGCTGAGGTAATTGCACGCTTGCAGCAAGAATTACCCCTGATACCCCTTGAAGCCAGCCAGGAAGGCGAAACCGCCCAGCGTTGGGGCTACGCCAACGCTCAGGGGAAGCACGACGTGCAACAGGGCGAGATCGGCGTGATCAGCAGCGTAACGCAGGCATTTTGCAAAGATTGCAATCGGGCCAGGCTGTCCACGGAAGGCCAGCTCTACCTGTGCCTTTTTGCCGAGCAAGGCTACGACCTGCGCGGCCTGATCCGCGGCCAAGGTAGCGACGAGCAACTTCGCCAGGCAATCGCCAGCATCTGGCAGGCGCGCCAAGACAACTACTCCGAGCAACGTGGTCGCATGCCTGCCCAGGCTGGAAGCACAGGCCGTCGGATCGAAATGAGCTACATCGGGGGCTGATGGTGATTGAGTCAGCAGACATTACAGCAGTCATCCTCGCTGGCGGACGCGGGTCACGCATGGGTGGTGTCGATAAGGGACTGCAAAACTTCAACGGCATGCCGCTGGCGCTGCAAACGGTCACCCGATTGCAGATCGGTGGTGGCGTTGCTGAGATCATGGTCAATGCCAACCGCAACCTTGGCGCGTACGAATCTTTCGGGTATCCGGTCTGGCCGGACACCCAGGCAGATTACCCTGGTCCCCTGGCGGGATTTTTAACTGGCTTGGAGCATTGCGAGACGCCCTACTTACTCACCGTACCGTGTGATACACCCCTTCTTCCGCTGGATTTGGCCAGTCGCCTGGCCAAGGGGCTCGATGCCCACCAGGCCGATATCGCCATGGCGTGTGCCCCCGAGGAGGATGCACAAGGGAAGTTGCAAATGCGTACCCAGCCCGTTTTCTGCTTGATGAAAATCTCGCTGATGGAAAGCCTGCTGACCTTTATGACCGGGGGCGGCCGAAAGATTGATGCGTGGACTCAGCAGCACAAGACTGTCGAGGTCTTGTTTGACCAAGCGCATGATGACCCCAAGGCGTTTTTCAATGCCAACACCCTTGGTGAGTTGCAAAAACTCGAAGCCTATAGGCCATGAATTCCCTGGCTGACATTGCTGCAGCCTTGCAAGGCTACGACCCGAAGGCCTTGAGCGCAGACACCGTCGGGCGCTTTTTGCATGCAATGGTCACGACGCCTGAACAGACCGAGGAAGTCGGCGTGTTTGACGCGCTAGGCCGTGTATTGGCCCAGGATGTGATCTCGCCCTTGAGCGTTCCACCCCACGACAACTCGGCCATGGACGGCTACGCGTTCAGCGGCGATCAACTGCGCAACGACACGGAACTGACGCTGACTTCAGTGGCCACCGTGATGGCAGGCAAGGCTTGGCGCGGCGAAGTCAAAGGCGGGCAATGCGTGCGCATCATGACTGGCGCCATCATGCCTGACGGACTCGATACGGTAGCGCCGCAAGAGTTTTGCCAAGTGCAAGGTATGCAAGTCACCATTCCCAAAGGTGTTCTAAAGCCAGGCGACAACCGTCGGCTTTTGGGTGAGGACCTAATGCAGGGACAGGCGGCGCTCAAGCGAGGGCAGATCCTGGGGCCTGCGTCGCTTGGACTGATTGCAAGCCTGGGGCTGGCGAAGATTCGTGTTTTTGTTCGCGTCAAGGTTGCCTATTTTTCAACCGGTGATGAAATCCTCAGCCTTGGGCAAGCGCCGCGCGAAGGCGCGGTGTACGACAGCAACCGCTACACCGTGTTTGGCCTTCTTCAGCGCCTCGGTTGTGAAGTGATCGACATGGGCGTGGTGCGGGATCAGCCAGAAGAACTTGAAGCGGCGTTTATCCAGGCTGCGGTAAAAGCCGATGCCATCATCACCAGTGGCGGAGTCAGCGTGGGTGAAGCAGACCACACCAAAGCGATGATGAAGAAGCTGGGCGACGTCGCGTTTTGGCGAATCGCCATGCGCCCTGGCCGCCCGATGGCAGTCGGTCGCTTGGACCGGGCCCGTCTGCCACAGCCGGCAAAAGGCCAGGCCATCTTGTTTGGCCTGCCCGGCAATCCGGTGGCGGTGATGGTGACGTTCCTGGCATTTGTGCGCCCGGCGCTGCTACGCATGATGGGGGCTTTAAGCGAACCCATACCCCTGTTGCAAGCCCAAAGTGTGCAAAAGTTACGCAAAAAACCAGGGCGTACCGAGTACCAACGTGGCAAGGTCAGTCGAGCGGAAAACGGAACGCTGCAGGTCAGCGCGATTGGCAATCAGGGCTCGGGGGTTTTGAGCTCCATGGTTCAAGCCAACGGGCTGATCGTGCTGCACCATGAGCAAGGTGATATCAACCCCGGCGATACGGTCGATGTCATGATGTTTGATGGGCTGATCTAAGCCGTGACGCCACAACGTTATGTGCAGGACAAAGCTGCATCATCTGGCAGCAGCTTCTACTACGCGTTTCTGTTCCTTCCAGCGAAACCCCGCGCCGCCATCACAGCGTTTTACGCCTTCTGTCGCGAGATCGATGACGTTGTTGACGACGTACAGGACCCAAGCGTTGCCGCCGCCAAGCTCAGCTGGTGGGAAGGTGAGATTTCCAGCACCTTTGCAGGTAACCCCAGCCACCCGGTGATGCAGGCGCTTTGGCCCCTGGCTGCCCAATACGACATAGCCCAGGGCCAATTAAGGGCCATTGTCTCGGGCTGTCGCATGGACCTGTCCCAAAACCGATACCTGGACTATGCTGCCCTGCAAAGCTATTGCCACCTGGTAGCAGGTGTGGTCGGCGAGGTGGCCGCACGTATCTTTGGCCAACGCGATGCCCAAACCACGGCCTATGCGCACACCTTGGGCCAGGCGCTGCAGCTGACCAACATCATCCGCGATGTGGGTGAGGACGCACGGCGCGGGCGTATCTATTTGCCACTTGATGAGCTTCGCTCGCACGAGGTGACGGTGCAGGACTTGCTTCAGGGCCGATACAGCCCGGGCTTCAAAACCCTCATGCAATTTCAGACTGAACGCGCTCGAGGCTTGTACGCCCAGGCGCTATCGCTGCTACCCGAGCGCGACCGACGCGCCCAAAAACCAGGTTTGATGATGGCTAGCATTTATCGAACCTTGCTCGATGAGATCGAAAAATCTGACTTTCAAGTACTGCACCAACGCATCAGTCTGACCCCTCTGCGCAAATTCTGGCTTGCCTGGAAAGTGCAGGCGCTTGGCCGTATTTAGACATGATGGGAGCGCCTGCAAGCAGGATCGGCGTCATTGGAGCGGGCTGGTCTGGCTTGTGTGCAGCCGTCGCCGCTGTGCAAGCTGGGCACCAGGTTTGCGTTTTTGAAGCCAGTGCCCACCTGGGCGGGCGGGCCCGGCGCCTGGAACACGTGTTGCCCAATGGTCAACCGGTAACGCTGGACAACGGCCAACATATTTTGATTGGTGCCTACCGGCGTACCTTGGCGTTGATGGCGCTTGTAGGGCTCGATCAGCATGCAGCTTTTCTTCAAAGCCCGCTTCGTTTGCGCTATCACGACGGCGGCGGTTTAGCGCTGCCGGACTGGCCCAGCCCTCTGGACGCCATCGCTGGTGTACTGTCAGCCCGCGGCTGGTCAGCGTTTGATCGTTGGTCGCTGGTGCGTCACATGTGGCATTGGCGACGAGCAGGATTTCGCTGCGAAGCGCAACTCAGCGTCCAAGCGCTTTGTCAAAATCTTTCGCCCCGCGTTTTTCATGAGCTGATTGAACCGCTGTGCGTTTCCGCGCTCAACACCCCATCAGAGACGGCCAGTGCTCAGGTTTTTTTGCGGGTGCTACAGGACAGCCTTTTGGGGCCCCGGGGCAGTTCCCATGTCTTGCTACCCCGGTGCGATCTCGGCGCCCTGCTGCCCCATCCGGCCAGTTCATGGCTTACGGCACGGGGTGCGCGCATCCTCACCCGTCGGCGCGTTCGAAGTGTGCAACGCGACGGCGTTGGCTGGCAGGTTGAAGGAGAGGCCTTCGATCAAGTGATCCTGGCCACCTCTGCAACACACGCACAGTACCTGCTTGAAGCCAGCGCAAGCCAGATGACGCCGCCTGATCAAGCCGCAATCGATGCCTGGCTGAAAAAAGCTTGCGCCCTGAGGTTCGAAGCGATCACCACGGTTTACGCCTGGGCTGAAAATGCCCAACTGGTTCAACCGATGCTGGCGCTGCGCTCTGATGGTCCTCAGGCACCAGCCCAGTTTGTTTTCGATCGAGGACGACTCGAAGGTCCATCAGGATTGCTCGCCTTTGTGGTGAGCGCCAGCCAAGGTGAGCGCGAAGATCTGCAAAACCGGGTACTGGGCCAGGCGTTTACCCAACTGGGCTTACGACTGGCACCGGTCTTGACAGTGGTCGAGAAACAGGCCACGTTCGCTTGCACCCCAGGACTCGTTCGGCCGAGCACCCAGGTCTTGA
>JAURGS010000007.1 GCA_030833685.1 Rhodoferax sp.
CTTGGGGAACATCGGCGAGATGTTCGATGTCTTGATGATTGATGCCTCTGCCCGGCAACTGCCAAAATCGATCGATGCAGCCACGCTGGGGAACCTGATCCAGCACAACGATGGCAACCCCGTGGAGATCCCGGAGTAGTCGCAGTTGATCTTGAGGGAAGGACAACTCGTGAATCGGCGGACGATGCTGCAGACGCTGGCGGCAGCCAGCCAGACTTTTACGATTTGGGCACCTTTGTTGCCATACCTGTTGATGGTGGGCATGCTGGTGTGGCGGCCCCGGGGCCTGATGGGCAAGCGTGGTGATTGAGTGTCAACAGAGGCGCCGACGATGCGCTTGAAACCTCTGCATTGGTGGCTTGTGTTCGGCCTTGTGCTGGCGCTACTGCCTTACACCCTGTCGGAAAGTTTTTCGATTGCCTTGCTCAACCAAGCGAGCATCGCGGTTTTGATTTGCCTGAGCTATTTTCTGCTGCTTGGTCTGTCGGGCCTGCTCAGTTTCGGGCATGCGCTCTACACCGGAGTGGGTGCCTACGCGGCGGTTTATTGTGTGCCTGTGCTGCAGCAGATGTGGCCAGGCCTGCTGGTCGCCGCGCCCTTGTTGGCCGGTTTTTTGACCTTGCTGGTGGCGGCGGTCACGGGGTGGCTTAGCACCCGCCGGGGCGGTTTGGTTTTTGCCATGATCACGCTTGGCCTTGGTGAGTTGGCCTGGACCCTGGCGCAGCGATTTCCTGCTGGGTTTGGCGGCGAAGCGGGCCTGAGCATCAACCGTGCTGACCTGCCGCTGTGGGGCAGCGTTAGCCTGGGGCCGGCTGAAAACCTGTATGTGCTGATTGCGATTTACACCTGGCTTTGCGCTGGCTTGATGTATGTCTTTACGCAGACAAAATTTGCGCTCTTGCTGCGTGCCTCGCGTGAGCAAGCGCAACGCTGCGCTGCGCTGGGCTTTGATATTCGTCACCTGCGATTCAAAGCGGTCTTGGTGTCGGCTTTTTTTGCCGGTGTGGCCGGTGGCCTCTCGGCGCTTCATTTTGAACTGGTCACGCATGAAGTTTTTAGCGTGGCGCGCTCAGGGTCCTACCTGCTGTTCACGCTGGTGGGTGGAACTGCATCATTTGTGGGCCCGATCTTGGGTGGCCTCTTGATGGTTGTGTTTACCGAGGGCTTGCCGCGCCTGACTGGCGCGTGGCAGGCATACCTCGGCCTTTTGTTTGTATGGACCGTGATGCGTTTGCCCGATGGCATTGGGGCTCACCTGGCAAGACCTGCGGCGTGGGCGGGCAATCTGCGCCTGGCTGGGATTGACGGGCGGGCGTTCGTGCGTTTTGTGGGTCTGGCACTGGTATTGCTGGCGCTTGTTGGCGCGATCGAGATGGCTTACCAGTACCAGCTTCGCGCCGTGTTGGGCTCTGAGCGTGCGATAGGGGGTGTGGTGCTCGACAGCGAGCAGGCCTGGCATTGGCTGGGTGTTGTTGGCCTGGGCCTATGGGGCGCATGGATGCGTTATCTCGCCAGGGGGTCTCGTGCGTCCTGATCTATCTGATGCCGTCACCATCCGGGGTGCGAGCGTTCGGTTCGGGCACACCCAGGTGTTAGACAAGGTGTCGCTGTCGCTGCGCCGTGGCGAGCGTTTGGCCCTTGTCGGGCCAAACGGTGCGGGTAAGTCCACGCTGTTTGAGCTGATCTGTGCCCGGCTGCAGCCGCAAACTGGCGAGGTTTTGATCGACGGTAAACCCGCTTTCGGGCATCATGACTTTGAAGTCAGTCGATGGGGCCTGGGGCGAAGCTTTCAATTGAACCGGCTGTTCGCTGGGCTTACGGTTTTAGAGAACTTGCAGGTCGCCTGCATGGGTGCGATGCGCTGGCGCTACGCGATTTGGATGCCAGCGGCCAGGCGAGAACAGCTTGAACTTCAGGCGTTGAATATGTTGGCCATACTCGGACTGCAGTCCGAGCGAGACAGCCTGGCTGGCGAGCTCAGCTACGCCCAGCAGCGGGCATTAGAAATTGGCTTGGCGGTTGCTGGCGACGCGCCCGTTGTGCTGCTGGATGAGCCGACCTCTGGCATGAGCCGATCAGAGACTACGCACTTTATTGCCTTGATTCGAAAAATCACCGAAGGCAAAAGCCTTTTGATGATCGAGCATGACATGGCGGTGGTGGCCAGCCTTGCAGATCGCATCGCGGTGCTGGCCCAGGGAAGGGTGGTGGCTTGTGATACGCCCCAGGCCATCGGCGCGCACCCTGGGGTCGCCCAGGCTTACCGCGGGCGCTTGCCGTCCCGTGACACCTTGGATCACCATGCTGAGCATTGATTGCCTGGACGGTTATTACGGACGAAGCCAGGTCTTGTACCAGGTGGCACTGCACGTGGCGCCTGGCGAGTTGGTGGCCGTGCTGGGGCGCAACGGCAGCGGGCGCAGCAGCCTGGCGCGGGCGGTGATGGGCCTGTTGGTGTGCCGGGGGCAGATCAGTTGGGCAGGTACTTCTTTGCGTGGTTTGTCTACCCACGCCATTTCGCGTTTGGGCGTGGGCTATGTGCCCGAGAGCCGTGATGTGTTTGCTAGCCTGAGCGTTGCCCAGAACCTCGATCTGGGCAAAAAGGCCGGGCTGCGCGGTGCAGCCCAATTGCCCTGGTCGATGTCGATGGCTTTTGAGCGGTTTCCCGAACTGGCTCGTCGCGCAGACACGTTGGCAGGGGTGTTGTCCGGTGGAGAGCAGCAGTTACTGAGTTTGTGCCGCTGCCTGATGGGTGCACCGGCTTGCCTCGTGCTCGATGAGCCCCTGGAAGGTCTGGCGCCGGATTTGGCCCAACGGGTTGCGGACTTGCTCTTGTTGTGCCGCGATCAGGGCCTGGCTGTATTGCTGATTGAACAAAAGCTCGATCTCACCGCTGAACTGGCCTCACGTTGCTATGTTCTTGGACGTGGTGAGGTGGTCTTTGAGGGCCCCACCACAGAGGCGCTGCGTGCTGGTAGCAGGTGTGCACCATGGCTGGCCGCCTGATAAATTTTTGCCCACCTGGCCTGCGCACCAACCCCTCGCGGTACGATAGTTGGCCATTGTGTTGAAGGATCTTTATGAATACTGATGTGCGACACGAAGACGCCGTGGCGGTGATCATGCTGGACAACCCACCGGTAAATGGGCTTGGGCTGGTCACACGCCAAGCTGTATGGGACGCGGTTGAGCGTGCTGAGGCCGACGGCGCGGTCTCTTGCATCGTGCTTGCTGGCGCGGGAAAACTTTTTTCGGCGGGTGCAGACATCCGCGAGTTCGGCACGCCAACGGCTTACCGCGAGCCCAACTTGCTGAGCCTGATCGAGCGCGTGCAGTCTTGCAAGAAACCGGTCGTCGCCGCGCTTCATGGCACCTGTGTCGGTGGTGGGCTTGAGCTGGCGATGGGTTGTCATTACCGCGTGGCAGCACCAGGCTGTCAGATTGGTCTGCCTGAGGTCAAGCTGGGCCTCCTTCCTGGAGCCGGGGGCACGCAGCGCCTGCCGCGGGCCCTGGGCGTTGAGGCAGCGCTGAATATGGTGGTTAGTGGCGAGTTCATGAAAAGTGAGCGCATTGCAGGGCTGGCGGGCCAGCGTTTAATCGACCAGATGGCCACCAGTGAGTCTGCCTTGCTCAATGAGGCTCGTGCATTTGCGCAGTCTGTGGCTCAGGCGCGGCCGATGCCGCGACTCAGAGATCTGGATTGCCAGCACCCGCAGGGGGATGGTTTTTTTGCCTTCGCCCGTAACAGCGTCAAGCAAGCCATGCCAAAGTACCCCGCCGCTCTGGCGTGTGTGAACGCAATCGAGTCGGCGACCCGGCTTTCCTTTGAACAAGGTATGGCCAAGGAGCGCGAAATTTTTCTGGGCTTGATGGATACCCCGGAGTGCAAAAGCCTGCGCCACCTGTTTCTGGCGGAGCGCAATGCCGCCAAGGTGCCTGGTGTCGCACCCGATACCCCTGAGCGGGCTGTCAAGCGGGTAGCGGTGGTGGGTGCGGGAACCATGGGCAGTGGGATCGCCATGAATTTTTTGAATATTGGCCTGCCTGTTGCCTTAATCGACAACACGACAGAGGCGCTGGCGCGTGGTGTGGCCTCGATTCAGAAGAACTACCAGGCCCAGGTCAGCAAAGGCAAGCTCACGGAAGAAAGGTTGGCCCAGCGCATGGGCCTGCTGGAGGCCACCTTAAGCCTGGAGCCCCTTTCCCAGGCCGATCTGATCATTGAGGCCGTTTTTGAGGACCTGCTGGTCAAAAAAGAAGTTTTTGGTCGCATTGACGCTATGGCCAAGCCCGGTGCGATCCTGGCGAGTAACACCTCCACGCTAGACCTGAATGTGATTGCGGCGGCGACTGCCCGGCCCGCCGACGTGGTGGGCTTGCATTTTTTCAGCCCAGCCAACGTGATGCGACTGCTCGAAGTGGTACGCGGCGAGAAAACGGCACCCGACGTGATGGCCACGGTCATGAAGCTGGGTAAACGAATCAAAAAGACGCCCGTGGTGTCGGGCGTTTGCGATGGCTTTATCGGCAACCGGATGATCGAGCAGTACATCCGACAGGCTGGCTTTTTGCTGGAGGAGGGATGCACGCCGCGCCAGGTCGACCAGGCGATTGAGAAGTTTGGCTTTGCCATGGGCCCGTTTCGCATGGGCGATTTGGCAGGCAATGACATTGGCTGGGCGATCCGCAAACGACGCTACGTGGAAAAGCCGCAGATTCGCTACAGCCCGATTGCGGATGCCTTGTGTGAGATGGGGCGCTTCGGACAAAAGACGTCGGCTGGGTGGTACGACTACCAAGCTGGACGGCGCGAAGCCATCGAGAGTGCTGTTGTAGGCCAAATGATTGCGAAGTACCGGACTGACCACCAAATCACGCCACGACAGGTGAGCGAGGACGAGATCGTCCATCGTCTGGTGTTTGCGCTTGTCAACGAGGGTGCATTGCTGTTGGAAGAGGGTATTGCCGCGCGCGCTGGCGACATTGATGTGGTTTACCTGATGGGCTATGGTTTCCCGCCGTGGCGCGGTGGACCGATGCATTACGCCGACAGTTATGGCCTGGACCGTGTGGTGCATGCCATGAAGCGTTTTGCCCAGAACCCCATGGATGATGCGACGTTTTGGCAGCCAGCGCCGCTGCTGCGCCAACTGGCGCAGCAAGGCGGTTCGTTCACGGGAGGAGTGACACCATGAGCCGAGCAGTGATTGTTTCAACAGCCCGCACGCCGCTGGCTAAAAGCTGGCGCGGCGCATTCAACATGACCCATGGCGCCACGCTCGGTGGGCACGCAGTTGCCCACGCTGTGGCACGCGCCGGGGTGGAGCCTGCAGAAGTTGAAGACGTGATCATGGGATGTGCCATGCCCGAGGGTGCTACTGGTTGGAACATCGCCAGGCAGATTGGTTTGCGCGCGCAGTGTCCGGTGAGCGTGCCGGGCATGACCATCAATCGATTTTGCTCTTCTGGCCTGCAGACCATCGCGTTGGCGGCGCAGCGGGTCATTGCGGGCGAGGGTGAGATTTTTGTTGCAGGCGGGGTTGAAAGTATTTCCTGTGTCCAGCAGGAATCAAACCAGCACTTTTTGCAAGAACCCTGGCTGGCCAAGGAAAAGCCCGCAATTTACTGGAACATGTTGCAAACGGCCGAACAGGTAGGCCGACGCTATGGCATCGAGCGCGAAGCGATGGACGCCTACGGTGCCCAAAGCCAGCAAAGAGCAGCTGCAGCGCTGGACAAAGGACTTTTTCGCGACGAGATCGCACCCATTCAGGTGGTACGAGGCTTGGCCGATACGCAATCGGGCATTCGCACGGTCGAACAGCTGGTCAGTGACGACGAGGGCATCCGCAAGGACACCACGGCCGCGTCCATCAGCCAGTTGCGCTCGGCCTTGCCTGGAGGGCTGATTACGGCCGGTAACGCCAGCCAGTTCTCTGACGGCGCCGGCGCGGTGGTGGTCATGGATGAGACGGTGGCCGAGCGACGTGGGCTGAAACCGCTGGGTCGCTTTCTGGGATTTGCGGTGGCCGGTTGTGAGCCCGATGAGATGGGGATCGGCCCGGTTTATGCGGTACCCGCGGTGCTCAAACGCCTGGGTTTGACGATGGACGATATCGATCTTTGGGAGTTAAACGAGGCGTTTGCGGTTCAGGTGATCTTCTGTCGCGACCGCTTGGGCCTGGACCCCCAGAAACTCAACGTCAATGGTGGTGCGATCGCCATTGGACATCCCTATGGCATGTCGGGCCAGCGCCTGACCGGTCACGCGCTGATTGAGGGCCGACGCCGGGGCGCCAAGCGTGTGGGGGTGACGATGTGCATTGGTGGCGGCATGGGTGCCTGCGGCATTTTTGAGGTCTTGCCATGAGGCTAAAGCGTTTTTTCATGTGCAGCTGCAAGATGGCGCGGGCAACACTGTGAGCCGAACAGTACAAGCGCTTTTTGACCTCAAGGGGCGCAATGCATTGGTCACCGGTGGGTCGCGTGGGCTGGGTCTTCAGCTTGCGCAGGCTTTAGGGGAAGCTGGGGCGCGGCTGATGCTGTGCGCGCGCAAGAGCGACGAACTGGAACATGCTTGCGAGCAACTGCAGTCGCAGGGCTTGGATGCCCGGTGGGTGGCGGCTGATTGCGCCACGCCAGATGGGATCCAACATGTTGTGAGCGAAACCCTGCATCGCCTGGGACCAATCGATATTCTGGTGAACAACGCGGGAGCGACCTGGGGCGCACCTGCGGAGGAACACCCCTTGAGTGCCTGGGACAAGGTCATGAATTTGAACGTGCGTGGCTATTTCCTGATGTGCCAGCAGGTCGCGCGCCGGTGCATGATTGCCCAGGGCGGTGGGCGAATCATTAACATCGCCTCGATTGCCGGCTTGGGTGGTGTCTCTGATATGAAGACCATTGCGTACAACACCTCAAAGGGAGCGGTGATCAATTTCACCCGGGCTTTGGCGGTGGAATGGGGTGCTCACCACATCACAGTCAACGCAATTTGCCCCGGTTTTTTCCCTAGCAAAATGACAGCGGGCACCTTGCAGGCGGTAGGTGTCGACAGGCTTGCCGCGCTGGCACCGCTGAACCGATTGGGCGATGAGGAAGACCTCAAGGGTTTGTGTGTGCTCCTGGCCAGTGATGCGGGCAAACATATCACTGGGCAATGGGTGGCGGTGGACGGTGGCGTCAGCGCGCGGGTGGGTGGCTGAGTCAAAAACAGGAGTGCAGTTGCGATGGAGTTTCCGGTTCGAGTCCCTTTTGTTGAACATCTGGGCTGTGAGTTGCTCTCTGTTGATGCGGCGCACAGTGCCTTGCGTCTGCAACCCCGAGCCGAGCACCTGAATTCGCACGGTATGGTGCACGGGGGTGTGTTGATGACGCTGCTTGATGTGACCATGGCCATGGCAGCGCGCGCCGGGCGCGCTGACGTGGGCGTGGTGACCATCGAAATGAAAACCACTTTCATGCTGCCTGCCAGCGGCCCGCTGAGCGCGCGAGGCGCTGTCAAGGTTAAAACCAGCAATATGGCCTTCGTTGAAGCGACCGTGTTTGATGCCCGCGATCGGATGTGTTCTCATGCCACCGGCACTTTTAAGTTTGTGCACCAGGGCCAGCACCCAGGTGGTGGCAAAAGCGGCGCACCAGTCGTCACCGATTAACCAGGACTTTGCAACTTTTTTAGAAATATCTCATGCAAGAAAACCAAATGATTGTGCTGAAAAGCCGGCCCAACCCCCAGGCCACAGTCGATAACTTTGAACTCAAGCGCGCGCCCATTGCCCCGCTTCAGGCAGGCCAGGTTCTGGTTCGTCATCACTACTTGAGCCTGGATCCCTACATGCGTGGGCGCATGAATGAGGGCAAGAGTTACGCTGCAGCGCAGGCGTTGGGCGAGGTCATGATCGGCGGCACCGTTGGTGAGGTTGTGCAATCCGAGCATGCCGGGTATGCCGTGGGCGATTCGGTGGTTGGGATGGGCGGATGGCAGCTGTACAGCGTGGTCAACGGCGATACCCCAGGCGCCTTGCACAAGGTCGACGTGCAGCATGTCCCGATCAGCGCCTACCTGGGTGCGGTTGGCATGCCAGGGGTTACGGCGTGGTGGGGGCTGGTGCGCATTATTGAACCCAAGGCGGGCGAGACTGTGGTGGTCAGCGCAGCCGCTGGCGCGGTGGGTAGTGCGTTGGGCGCCCTGGCCAAGGCTCGGGGCTGTCGGGTCGTGGGCATTGCCGGTGGTGCTGCTAAGTGTGCTTACGTAGAAAAAGAACTGGGCTTTGATGCCTGTGTGGACTACAAGGCGCACCGGGATGTGGACGCACTCTCGCGGGCACTGAAGGCGGCGTGCCCGAACGGCATTGACGGTTATTTCGAAAATGTGGGAGGCGTCGTCACCGATGCGGTCATGCGGCGCATGAATGCCTTTGGTCGTATCGCTGTTTGCGGAATGATTTCCAGATACGATGGCGCGGCCGTGGTGATGGCTGACCCCTCTTTGATTTTGATTAACCGCCTGAAGGTCCAGGGCTTTATCGTCAGCGAGCACATGCAGGATTGGCCTGCGGCTCTGCGCGAGCTCGCGGGTCTGTACATCAGTGGCAAGCTCCGGCCGCGCGAGACGATTGCTGAGGGACTGGCAGCCGCACCCCGTGCATTTTTGGGCTTGCTAAAAGGGGAGAACCTTGGTAAACAGCTCGTGCGGCTGTGACCGCAGCAGTGGCTCAAGGGGCTGCGGGTGACGTGGTGAAGCTGAACTGCGCCTTGCAATGAACTAAGGAGCTTTGGATGTCGTTTCATTTGTGGTCATTTGGCCAGAATTCGAAAGGTGGCCAGGATGTGATGCTTTGGCGTTTGATGGCGTTTGGCGATCTGCGCGTCGAAGAACTCTATGAAGTCATGCGCTTGCGCACGGAGGTCTTCGTGCTCGAGCAACAGTGTCTGTACCAGGACATGGATGGTGCAGACCCGAAGGCCATGCATGTGCTGGGCGTGCGTCATGGCGAACTGCAAGCTTATGCACGGTGTTTTGCCCCGGGCGTGAAGTTTTCTGAAGCGACTATCGGACGCGTTCTGACGCGTCTAAGTGTCCGCAGGACTGGCCTGGGCCATGAGTTGATGGAGCAGGCCATCAGTGCTGTCAGCCAGGTCTGGGGTCCGCAGCCGATTCGCATTGGTGCGCAAAGACAGTTGATCGGCTACTACGCGCAGCATGGCTTCAAGGTCGCTAGCGGACCCTACGACGAAGATGGCATCGAGCATGTCGAAATGTTGCTTCCCAATAGCCATGAGTGGCACAAACGTGCACGCGAGGCCACACCGTCGGCCTGAGCTGCGGGGGCCAGACCAGCGCTTGATCGGAGTATGTGGACGTGAGTAAAAACTTCACAGGCCAAACCGCCGTGATCACCGGAGCTGGTTCGGGGTTGGGTTTGGAAGTAGCCCGAATGGCCGCGCAAGAGGGGATGAATCTTGTGATTGCGGACATCCAAGCTGATGCCTTGGCCTTGGCCGAGCAGGCATTGCAGCAATACGGGGTGCGAGTCCAGGCTTTTGTGACGGATGTTGCCAAGTCCGAGCAAGTGCTAGATCTGGCGCGCAAGACGCAGCTTGCATTTGGCGCGCCCCACCTGGTGTTCAATAACGCTGGCGTGGGCAGTGGTGGCTTGATCTGGGAGACCAGTGAGCAGGACTGGCAGTGGGTTCTTGGTGTGAACCTGATGGGCGTGGTCAACGGGGTTCGCAGTTTCACACCGATGATGCTGCAGGCTGCCCGCCTGGACCCCCACTACCGTGGCTATATTGTCAACACGGCCAGCATGGCCGGTTTGGTTTGTGTGCCCAATATGGGCGTGTACAACGTGAGCAAGCACGCCGTGGTTGCCCTAAGCGAAACGCTGTTTCATGATTTGGCGCTGGTGACCGAGCAGGTTCGTGCAGCGGTTCTATGCCCTTATTTCGTTCCAACCGGCATCAGCAGGAGCGAGCGCAACCGCAATGGCGGCGTAGGTGGTGTACCAGAGTCGCTCACACCCAGCCAGCAGCTGAGTCGCCAAATGATGGACAAGGCGGTCAGCTCAGCAAAGGTCAGCGCAGCGCAGGTTGCCCTGCAGGTGTTTGATGCCTTGCGCCAGGACCGCTTTTACATCTACAGCCATCCCAAGGCCTTGCAGGGTGTGTCGCAGCGGTTTGAGGACCTCATGGCAGCGCGCAACCCCCGTGACCCCTACGCTGACGCTCCGCAGCTAGCGGCCTTGTTGCGAAACGCGCTGGCAGGCGAGTCAAACCTCAACTGACAAGCGAAAAGCGTCTTGGTGCTTGACCAGTGGTCTTGGTCAGCTGACTTGGGCTTGATCGGGCTTGACTGGAGGCTTGGGTTGACGGTCATCGCCTGGCCTATTGCCCATGTTGATCGGCGACAATCGCTGTGCAACGAGTCAGGGCAGGACGCCAAGGCGCAGCCTGCCACCTTATTTATGCATTTGCCGGATTTATTGACGCTTCCTTTTGCGCCGCCGAGTTTGCCCAGAGCAGAGGTTTTGCTAATGGCTGAGCTTGACGCCGGCGCGCCCGACCTGCGTCGCGTGGACCAGTTGCTGGCCAGCGATCCGGCGCTGAGTCTTTTGATTCTGCGTCAAGCCAATTCCAAGAGTTACGGCCTTAGCGGACTGATTCACAGTGTCAGTGAGGCGCTGGCTGTTTTGAGTCTGCGTCGCGTGCGTGAAATCGTGCTTGAAAACGCCGGTGCACTGAGCACTTTTGGCCAAGTGCCGGGCTTGCCGCTGGAGCAGTTCTGGCGTTACAGCGTGGACTGCGCAAAAGTGGCCCGATCTCTTGCTGCGTTCCTGCGTTTGAACCAACAGGCGGCCTACACCGCTGGATTGGTGCATGGCCTGGGTCTGTTGATGATGCGTAAAAACATGCCCCAGGTTCTGGCTCTCGATGTGCAACTGCCACCCATGGGCTTGTTGCGGGCGCGCTTGGAGCGCCACAGCCTGGGCTTTTGTTTTTCGCAGGTCAGTGGGCAGTTGGCCCGGCAGGCGGGGTTGCCGGGCGTGATTGGAGATGCCTTGGATTACCAGCATGAGCCGTTTGACAACGAGGCCTACGAGCCCCTGGCAGGCGTGCTGAATCTGGCGGTGTGGCGTGCCAGGACTTTACAAGCGGGGCTCAAGGGCAATCACCTGACCGTGACGTTTCCTTCTGAGGTCGCCGAGGTGCTGGGCCTGGACATCGACATGGTTTTGCAGCAGGATCCGATCGATTGGTCGGCACAGAACACTGGTTTTGGCAGGCTCTGAGTCGATATGAAGGCGTTGGCGATTTATGCTGGCCGCAAAGCGTTCCGGCATATTGAGCGCAATGGTTTGAGCAGCAGTGATGTGCGCGTGGTTGCGGGTGCTGCCGGTGGCCCCAAGGGCTTGATTCTGGGGCCCTTGGACCGTTTTCTTTTTGGCCAGTGGTTGCCGCAAACGTCTGCTCCAGTGGACCTTGTCGGTGGCTCAATCGGCGCCTGCCGCATGGCCGCAGCCTGCATGGACGATCCGCGCCAGGCGTTCGAGTCCTTTGAGCGAGGCTATGTTGCGCAGGATTACCCGGTTTTGCCTGGCGAGCGGCGCCCGCCTGCGCATCGGGTCAGTGCTTTGTTCAACAAGACTTTGCGCGGCTTTTATGGTGATGCCCTGGACGCGGTCTTGCACCACCCAAAATACCGGCTGCATGTGATCACCTCCCGGGGCAAGGGTCTGCTTTCTCGCGGTGGGCCTTGGTCGACGTTGGCTGGCTTTTTTCAGGCTTATGCCCGCAATCTGCGCAGTCGCCAGGCTTTGGCCGGCAGTTTGGAGCGGGTTGTTTTTTCGAGCCCCCGGCCCTCGGGCCCAGCAGCGCTGCCCTTTATCGCCGATGATTTTCCGACGCTCCAGGTGGCTTTGACTGCCGAGAACTGTTTGGCCGCCATGCAAGCCAGTTGCTCGATTCCGTTTGTGCTGGAGCCTGTCAGCGCGATTGCTGGTGCGCCGCCGGGCCAGTATTGGGACGGGGGGCTGGTGGACTATCACCTGCACTTGAACTACCAACAGCTCGTGTTGTATCCGCATTTTCAGCGTGAGGTGGTTCCTGGCTGGCTCGACAAGCATCTCAAAAAGCGGCACCAGGCAACATCGTTTTTGGACTGGGTGATATTGCTCGCCCCTCAATCGCAATGGGTGGCTTCACTGCCCAACGCCAAGCTGCCTGACCGCAGTGATTTCACGCACTATGCCAGAGATGTCCCGGCGCGGCAAAAGGTCTGGCGAGCGGCTGTTTCAGCCAGCGAACAACTGGCCCAGGAGTGGGCCCAGTGGCTTGAGCATGCCGACATCAGACAGGTTATTGCGCTGAACTGAGGTATGACTCGCAGCATTTCCCCTGCAGCGGTGGGCCATGTCGGCCTCACATGGCCGCTTGCCGGGGTGATCGCGGGCTGTGCTTTTCAACTTCAGCAAGCGACCCTGTGGTCTTCCACAAGCTACCTGGCGCTTGCTGTGCTCGCGTTGCTGGGTTCAATCAGCGGCGTGCGCATCCTGCGCAGGCGTGCTGGGCACGACACAGCAGCGGCAGTCTTGCTGAGTCTTGGCATGCTGGCCATTGGCTTTTCGGTAACGGGTTGGCGCGCGGCCGAACAGGCAAGCCATGCGCTCAGGCCAGAGCTGGAGGGGCGCGATATGGAGCTCACTGGGGTGGTGACCGATATGCCCCAATACCGACAAAC
This sequence comes from Rhodoferax sp., assembly GCA_030833685.1. Taxonomy (GTDB): domain Bacteria; phylum Pseudomonadota; class Gammaproteobacteria; order Burkholderiales; family Burkholderiaceae_C; genus Rhodoferax. The sequence continues at coordinate 12,743 of JAURGS010000007.1, forward strand.
CGGTGTGCGCTTTGGCTTTCAGGTTGAAGACGCCTCCTTGAATGGTGAGCCTGTTGCAGTGCCGTCTCACCTGAGCCTGAGTTGGTACTTTGGTCAACCCTCGGATTGGGTGCAGACCGATACGCAGGCAGAGGGTGACACAGCTTCCGCTCAGACAGGGGCGGGCAGCGCTGCGGTGTCCTCCCCGGTTCGTGCAGGCGAGCGATGGCGCTTGCGTGTGCGGCTCAAAGCCCCGCATGGTGCCTTGAATCCTTTTGGCTATGACAGCGAGCTTCGTTACTGGGAGCGAGGTATCCAAGCTGTGGGGTACGTCCGGCAAGGCCCTAAAGAGACACCGCCTGAGCGGCTCACACAAAGCTGGCGTCATCCGATTGAGTTAGCACGTCAACAGGTGCGCGAACGTCTGAGCCAACAAGGCTTGGCATCAAGACCTGCTGGCGTGATTGCGGCCTTGGTGCTGGGCGATCAGGCCGCTATCGAGCAGACTGACTGGCTTATTTTCCGAAAAGCTGGCGTGGCGCATCTGATGAGTATTTCAGGTTTGCACATCACCATGTTTGCCTGGTTGGCCATGCGACTGCTGGCCTTGGTCTGGCGTCAGTCGACCCGGCTGTGTCGGTGGTGGCCAGCGCCTCAGGCGGCCTTATTCGGTGGGCTTGTGTTGGCCTTCGCTTACGCGCTATTCAGTGGCTGGGAGGTTCCTGCCCAACGCACCGTGCTGATGCTGGGCGTCGTCAGCGCGCTGCGCGGCCTGGGTCTGCGCTGGCCTTGGCCGCAGGTCTGGCTCCTGGCCTGTGCTGTGGTGGTCATGGTTGACCCCTGGGCCTTGCTGCAAGCGGGGTTCTGGCTGAGTTTTGTGGCTGTTGGCATCCTGTTTGCCAGTGGCCCCGGGCCTGCCCAGCAAGCCCATGTCGGCAGTTTGACTTACCTAGCCAGAATGGTTCGTGAACAGGCCTTGATTGGCCTGGCCTTGGCGCCGTTGTCGCTCTTGCTGTTTGGCCAGTTCTCGTTAATTGGATTTGTTGCCAACCTGGTGGCTATCCCCTGGGTGACGCTGCTGGTGACCCCCTTATCCATGCTGGGGATGTTGTGGGCGCCGTTGTGGGCAATGGCTGCGGGGGCAGTTGATTTGCTGGTGAGCCTGTTGAGTGCATTCACAGCGTGGCCGTGGGCCCTGTTTTCCCGAGCCCAAGCGCCTATTGTCCTGGGTGTTTTGGCGGTGCTCGGTGGTGCCTTTGTCGCCCTGCGGTTACCCTGGTCCATGCGCGCCTTGGCGCTGCTGCCGCTGCTGCCCGTCATGTTTTGGCAGCCACGGCCAGTGCCGATGGGTGAGTTTGAATTGATCGCTGCTGACATTGGTCAGGGTAATGCGGTTTTGGTTCGTACTCAGCATCACGCGCTTCTATATGACACCGGAGCGAGCTTCGGCCCTGATCATGATGCCGGGCAAGCCATCTTGCTCCCCCTGATGCGGGCTTTGGCGCTTGAGCTCGATCGGGTCGTGCTCAGTCACCAGGATTCGGATCACACGGGCGGCGCGGCTGCTGTGCTGTTGGCACACGACAAGGCGGACGCCTGGGGCTCGGTGGACACCGATCATCCACTGCAACGGGTACGCCAGATTCAACCATGTGGGCTGGGACAGCGTTGGCAATGGGATGGCGTCACGTTTGAATTTCTGTGGCCCCAACAGGGTGAGGCGCCAAACAAGGCCAAACCCAATTCGCGCAGTTGCGTTCTGCGCATTGCCAGTGCACAGGCCAGCGTTTTGTTGACTGGCGATATCGAAAAAAAGCAGGAGCGGCAGTTGTTGGATGGGCATAAGACCAGCCTGCGCGCTGATGTCTTGCTGGTGCCGCACCATGGCAGCAAAACATCTAGTAGCGATGCGTTCCTGGACGCCGTCGCGCCGACAACCGCTTTGCTGCAAGCGGGGTATCGCAACCGTTACGGTCACCCCGCACCCGAGGTGTCACAGCGCTACCTGGCGCGCGGTATTGACTTTCGCAGCACAGTGGCTTGCGGCGCGATCACGTGGCAGTCGTGGAGCCCTGGAGCCTTGTCTTGTCCACGCGTTCAACAACCGCGCTATTGGCGACACCAGGCCCCCTCCTGAGCGCGCCAAGCAAACCCTGCGGCAACGCTGTAAAACGGTGTTGGACTGAGGACCTGAAATGTTTAACGCGCACGGGGTCGTGGTGTCTTGACTCAGGGCCCACGGCGGCTCTGGCGGGCAGACTTGACGGCTTGCCCGAGCTCAATGACCGCCATGGCGTAGTAGCTGCTTTGGTTGTAGCGCGTGATGACGTAAAAATTTTCGGTGCCGGCCACGTAGCTCGGTGGATCATCCCCGTTGAAGAGTTCAATCAAGGCCCATTTGCCCGGGTACTGGCTGGCTGCCTCGTCGGCTAGCCGAATACCGAGACTTTGAAAGGTTTGGCGATCGAAGGTCGGGAGGATGTCGGGCTCGAGCAAGGTGGTTTTATTCAAACTGGCACTGTCGAACGAAATTTCGAAGTGGGTAGCTTGCTGTCGTTGCCAGCCATAGGCGCGCAGGTAATTGGCAACCGAGCCAATCGCATCGACGGGACTGCCCCACAGATCAATGCCTTTGTCCTCATCAAAGTTAACGGCGTGGTCAAGCCAACTGCTTGGCATGAATTGCGGCAGACCCATGGCGCCGGCGTAGCTTCCGCGCATGCTGCTTGGGTCACGGCCAAGCTGTTTGACCAGTTTCAGGAAGTGACCCAGCTCTGAAAAAAAGTATTCACGCCGTTGGGCAGCCTTTGGATGCGTTTTGGGGAAGTCGAAAGCCAATGTCGCCAGCGCATCAATAACCCGGTGGGTGCCGGTGTACCGGCCGTACAGTGTCTCCACACCAATAATGCCCACGATGATTTCTGGAGCAACGCCGTAGCTTTTTTCGGCCCGCTCAAGTGCGCTCTGGTGCTGGCGCCAGAACTCAAGGCCGGCCTCAATGCGCACAGGTTCAATAAAGCGCGCTTTGTACGCTGCCCAGTTTTTCACCACGCCTGCAGGTGCAGGTTCAACCGCTTTGGCTATCGCGCCTACGTAATTGGCTTGGGACAGGGCCAGTCTGACCCAGCTTGCATCAAGCTCCTGGGTTTTGGCCAGGCGCTTGGCCACCGCGCTGAGGTCGATTCGCTTGGCGTAGTTGTTTGAAGCTTTGGATGTAGAAGTCTTGCCATCAGGCTTGGCCTGCTTGGCAATTTTGGGTTGCGTGGCCGTGGGCTGGGTGGTTTGCGCCGTCGCTGTGCCCACCCCTGCCACCAGCATCACGATTGAGGCAAGGCAGAGTCGACTTACGTTTAATCGAAAAACGGGCATGGCACGCGTCATTCAGTTGCTAGGGCGTTTGAGTGCAGGCAGTTGAGCAAATTCTTGCCGCAGTGTAGCCAGCGTCTTGGCGGTGCGCGCTTGCCCAGGTGCGGGTTCTGCAGGAGGCCCATAGCGCAGCAACTCCATTTTCTGCAACCAGGTCAGCCAGGCCTGCGCTGCTGTGTTTGTCAAAAGCTCGTCGCTCTGACGCTGTTGGATTTGATGGGCCAGTTGCTGTGGTGTGCGCTGTACTTTCAGATTTTCCTCACCTGCTGCAGCGATGCGCTGCTGCGCCCGCATCAGCAATCGCAGCCAGGGGTCGTGCTGAGGGCGTCGCCAGGTCATGAACGCGGCAGCCACCAGACTGGCACTGACCAGCACGGTGCTGAGAAGAATGATCAGGTCTTCCCAGCGGGGGGTGGTCACGCCCAGGCGAGCCAGCAGCGCGAGCTGTTGGGCCTGTTCGTAATTCAGGACCCACTGATTCCAACGGTTGTTGACCGCGTCCCACATGAATCGCATGCGCCAGGCTAAATCAGGGCTGATCGAACCGAAGACGATATTCGCCAACTCGGAAGGGGAGCCCGCTGCGCGCTGCGGGCCGCTGATGCGCTCCGGTGCCACGGCAGTCGTGGGGTCAACCCGTTGCCAGCCCTGGTCGGCATACCAGACCTCGACCCAGGCGTGGGCGTCGCTTTGGCGCACCGTCCAAAAGTCATCGAAGGGGTTGCGCTGCGCGCCTTGGTAGCCAGTGATGATGCGCGATGGAATACCCATCAGGCGCATCAAGACCACATAGCTCGAAGCAATGTGCTCGCAAAAGCCAGCCTTGCGATCGAACCAGAACTCATCGGCAGTGTGCTCACCAAAAACCCCGGGCTGCAGGGTGTAGCTGTAGCCTCCTTCGCTCAGGATCGATAGTGCGCGCTTGACCCAGTAGCGGGTGGCGGCGGGCTGATCGATCTGGCGCATCGCTTGCGGTCCCCGGGCGATCAGGTCCTGTGCCCATTGCCGCGTGCGTGGGTTGCTTGCTCGGGGCATAGCCAAGTAGCGCGCTCGCTCGGCGCTTGTTAGTGCCTGTCCGTAACGGTACTGGGTAAAGGCCTGCGCTTTGTAGCGTGTGACCGTGTGAACGCCACTGGGCTTGAGCCACTGCAGGTCAGCGCCCGCGCGTATTTGCGCGCCTGGGATGGCGGGCGCTGTGACAGTGGCCTCCAGGCTTAAGAGCCAGGCTTGCTGATGCGGCTGCAAGGTCAGTTCGTAATTCAGCGCAGTGCCCAGGGGCTGGATATCGGTTGCTGCTTTACCGCGCTGGACAGGTGCTGCGCGCCACTGTGCCCCGTCGAATTCAGACAGCACAGGACCTCGGAAGTACAGGTCGCCAGGTGCGGGGGTGGCATTGTCAAAGCGCACACGAAACGCCACACTCGGGTCGAGCGCCAGGGAAGCCACCGCGCCAACCTCCATTTGGGCTGACAGCCCGCTTTTTCCAGCCGGCACCATGCTGGGCAACCCCCACAAAGGCGCAATGCGGGGGAACAACATGAAGAGGATCACCATCACAGGTGTTCCCCAGATTGATAGCTGTAAGGCGCGCTTGGCCGAGTGTTTCAGCGGCGCTGGCTCGACCATGGTGTGCGCATTGACCACCGCAGTGAGCAAGCCCACAAACCCGATCAGCATGCCCAGTGCATTGAGCAAGGACTGTGAGTAAAAGAAGCGGGTCAGCATCAGGAAAAACCCGAGAAAGAACACCACGAAGGCATCACGACGCGCACGCAGCTCCAGCGTTTTGAGCGCGAGCAAAACCACAATCAGCGTGACGCCCGCGTCCCGCCCCAGCACAGTTCGAAAGCTCATCAGGGTGGCCGCGATGGCAATGGCCACCATCAGCAGCAGCCAGCCACGCTGGGGCAGGGGCTTGCCACGCAGGGCCAATAGCGCCCGCCAGCCCATCAGGCACAGGCTGAGGGCAGCGCACCAGACCGGTAACTCAGGGTACAAGGGGGCGACAACCCAGGCGATCACCACCAGAAGAAACAGGGTGTCGCGCGTCTCGCGCGACCAGCGTGGCATGGTTATGTTCATCATGCGCCTGCCAATGCCAGCAGGCATTGGTGCAGGTGTGCCTGACCACGACCGGGGCTGATGGCCGTAGCAGGCAGGCGAAGGCCGTAGCTCTGGCCGCTGTTCTCTGCTTTTAAAACCCAAGCGCAAAGACGACTGAGCTGCGCTTCACGAGCGCTCAAGCCGGTTTGATCCAAGCTCAGCCAGGTGGTGATGTGCTGCCCGGTCTCGAAGTCGCGGCTAACGAGGTCACCACTGTGCGCAACTTTTTTCCAGGCGATGGATTTGGGCGGATCGCCCTGGCGGTAGGGACGCAGGTCCTCGGGGTCACCCGTACCGGCTCGCGCAGCGCGCGCGGCAGCGTTGGCCGATTTGTTCTGCACGAGAGGCAGGGGCGGGACATTCGGTTCAGGGCGTGGATACACCCACACTTTGTGCTCAGGGCGCCAGTAAGCCCACACCCGAAAGCAACCCATGGGGTAGCGGGTATGAATCATGATCGTGGGTAGCGTCTGCTCTCCGCGTCGAAGGGCCGGCACGCGCAGCGCCAGGCTTGTGCGGGACTGGCGCGGTAAATTGACCCAGGCGGCATGATCCTGCCCGCGCCAACTCGCACCGACCGAGAACCGCTCGCGTTGGGTTGGATTGCTCAGCTGCAGGGTGACCAATACGCTGTCACCGACGTAGACCGGTTCTGGCGCTTGCAAGCGCAGCTCAAGGCCTCTGAGCATCGCGTGACCCGTGTGCATGGCCGCCAAGGCACTACCTGCCAACAGGAAGGTCAGCACGTAGCCTAAATTGAGCTGGTAGTTGATGGAGGACACCAGCAGCAATAAGGTGGTTGCACCCAGCATCAAGCCAGCCTTGGTGGGCAAGATGTAAACATTGCGTTGGTTCAGGTCGATCTGATTTTGGGCGGGCATGCGCGCCAGCCACCATAGGCGGATGCGATCGCGTAAACCCATGCACCAGTTGATCAAGGCAGGGCAACGGCCTCGAGCATGGCGAGTACCTGTTCATTGGTGCCTAGGCTGGCGTGCTGCGCAGGGTGCAGCCTGTGGGCGATGGTCTGGGGCAGGATGGCGCGCACATCGTCAGGGCTGACATAGTCGCGCCCGCTCAGCAGGGCGTGCGCTCTGGCCACGCGCAGAACCGCCAGGCCGGCTCTTGGGCTGAGGCCCTGCGCGAACCACTGACCGTCTCGTGTGGCCAGGATCAGGTCCTGAACATAGTCCATCAGCGCCCCAGAAACGTGTACCGACTGCACTTGCGCTTGCAGCGCAGCCAGGCTGCAGGGGTCCAGCACGGGGTCCATGGCGTCAATCATGGCGCGTCGGTCACTGCCGGCAAGTAAATCGCGCTCCGATGCGCGATCGGGATACCCCAGCGATATACGCATCAGGAAGCGATCCAGCTGTGACTCTGGGAGCGCGTGTGTGCCCTGTTGCTCAAATGGATTTTGGGTCGCAATCACAAAAAACGGACTGGGTAGCGGATGTGTTTGTCCATCAATCGAGACCTGGCGTTCTTCCATGGCCTCTAACAAGGCGCTTTGGGCCTTGGGACTGGCGCGGTTGATTTCGTCGGCCAGCAGGACCTGGGTGAAGACCGGTCCCGGGTGAAATTCAAATTTCGAGGTCTGGCGGTCAAAAATGGATACACCCAGCACATCGCTTGGCATCAGGTCGCTGGTAAATTGAACGCGTCTGAAGGCCAGCCCGAACGCGCGCGCCAGCGTGTGCGCCAGCGTGGTCTTGCCCACGCCCGGTACGTCTTCAATCAGTAGATGGCCGCCTGCCAGAAGGCAGGCCACGCTATCGCGAACTTGCGCGGGCTTGCCTGCGATCACCTGGTTGATGCGGCTCATCAATTGATTGAGATTGTTTTGACTTGTCATCTGCCAACCTTCGCAAAAAATGCGTTTTTTGGCATGGATACCACTGGGGATGCTCTCGGGCTTTGCCCCCTGGTGTGCTGTCCATCGCCGTTCTGTTTAAGACACATCATGCCAGAGTGAGACCTGCCCGCTCTGCAGGTGGGGGCCTGTTGGGGGTCAACCGCGGGGTATCAGACCCACGCTTTGCCCGCCCCGGTCACATGGCGCAGCGTGAGGCGGTGAGGTCTTTTGCATTCAGGCTTTGGCTGCCCAGGCGTGCGGGCATCGCCCGTTCGCAGCGCTGCACCCACCGGGGCAGGTGGGCTGGCGTCAGCGCTTGGTCCTGCACCCCAAAAAGGTCAACAAGGGCGGGGCTTAAAATTAAAACATCCTGGGGGTTGCGCGGGCTAAGCCTGGCGCGGGCACTGCATGTGCCTTTTGCCCACCTGTCTGGTGATGAATTCAACGAGGGAGTAGAGCGGATGAAAGCCATGGTTGCTGTCAAGCGCGTTGTGGATTACAACGTCAAGGTTAGGGTCAGGTCGGACAACACAGCCGTCGATACGGCCAATGTCAAGATGAGCATGAACCCGTTTGACGAGATCGCTATTGAAGAAGCGGTCAGACTCAAGGAGAAGGGCGTGGTCACCGAGATCATCGCCGTTTCCTGTGGCGTGACCCAGTGCCAAGAAACCCTTCGCACGGCCATGGCCATCGGTGCTGATCGGGCCATCTTTGTTGAAAGCCAGGAAGACCTTCAGCCCCTGGCGGTTGCCAAATTGCTCAAGGCCTTGGCCGACAAAGAGCAGCCTGGCTTGGTGCTGTTGGGCAAACAGGCGATTGACGATGACTGCAATCAGACCGGACAAATGCTCGCAGCGCTGGCTGACTGGCCGCAGGTGACTTGTGCCAGCAAGATCGAGGTTCAGGGCCCGGATAAGGCCAATATCACGCGTGAAATTGACGGTGGCCTGGAGACTTTGCAAGTGAGTCTGCCGGCGGTGGTAACGGCTGACCTGCGCCTTAACGAGCCACGGTATGTGACATTACCCAACATCATGAAGGCCAAAAAGAAGCCGCTGGAAGTGATCAAGCCGCAGGATCTTGGTGTGGATGTGACGCCGCGCATCAAGACGCTTCGGGTGGACGATCCCCCCAAACGGGCTGCCGGCGTGAAAGTGGCCGATGTGGCTGCGCTTTTGGATAAATTGAAAAACGAAGCCAAGGTCATTTGAACCTGTGGGTTATGGCTGCCTGGTATCAAAGAACGTTACCGATGCAGACGCCTGAAACCCGGCAAATTTGAAACACATGATTGAAGACAAGGAATCCGACATGACAGTTCTGGTTATTGCTGAACATGACAACGCCGCTGTGCGTCCTGCTACGCTCAACGCCGTGACGGCAGCCCTGCAGTGCGGCGGTGAAGTGGACGTGATGGTCGCTGGCCATCAGGCCGCATCGGCTGCGGGCTCGGTAGCGGCCATCCATGGTGTGAGCAAAGTCCTGCACATTGATTCGCCTGACCTGGCCCACGGTATTGCAGAGAACGTTGCTGCGCAGATTCTGGCCGTGGCTGCCAACTATTCACATATTTTGTTGCCAGCTACTGCCTCGGGCAAAAACATCGCGCCCCGGCTTGCCGCCAAGCTTGATGTGGCGCAGATCTCCGATATCACCAAGGTTATCAGTGCCGACACGTTCGAGCGGCCGATCTATGCGGGCAACGCCATGGCAACCGTGCAGTCGAGCGACGGCGTCAAAGTGATCACCGTGCGCACGACTGCTTTTGACGCTGCCGCCTTGGGCGGGCAGGCCACGGTGCAGAGTGTGCCTGCGCAGGCGGCATTTGCGGGCACAGCCTATGTGGGCAGTGAGATCGCCAAAAGCGATCGCCCGGAGCTCACGGCTGCCAAAGTCATTGTCAGCGGAGGACGGGCGCTAGGCTCTGAAGAGAAGTTCAAGGAAGTGCTGACGCCGTTGGCAGACAAGCTCAATGCGGCCTTGGGGGCCAGCCGTGCGGCGGTGGATGCTGGTTACGCGCCCAATGATTGGCAAGTGGGACAGACCGGCAAGATTGTGGCGCCTGACCTGTACATTGCAGCTGGCATCAGTGGTGCTATTCAACACCTGGCTGGCATGAAAGACTCCAAGGTCATTGTGGCGATCAACAAGGACCCGGAGGCGCCTATTTTCAGTGTGGCGGACTACGGCCTGGAGGCTGACTTGTTTGTTGCAGTGCCCGAGCTGGTGGCTGCGCTTTGAGGTTGATAACCAGTTTTGCGCACCACGGTCTCTCAGATTTTTTTGGAGTGTGATCCATGAGTTATGTCGCCCCCCTCAAGGACATGTTGTTCAACATCAAGCATCTGGCGCAGATCGACAATTTCGCGCAGATGCCGGGTATGGAGGATGCGAACCTTGAGACCGCTGGGGCCATTTTGGAAGAAGCGGCTAAATTTTGTGCGCAGGTGCTTGGCCCTCTGAACTGGGAAGGCGACAAAAATCCTGCCAAGTGGTCAAAAGAGGGTGTGAGCGCAACGCCGGGTTTCCAGTCTGCCTACCAGCAGTACATCGAGGCTGGCTGGCAGGGCTTGCAGCACCCGGTTGAATTTGGCGGGCAAGGCCTGCCCAAGACGATTGGTGCTGGTGTTGGCGAAATGCTCAACTCCTCGAACATGAGCTTTGCTCTGTGCCCCTTTCTGACCGATGGTGCAATTGAAGCGCTGCTCACCGCCGGCTCTGATGAGCTCAAAAAGGTGTACCTGGAGAAGCTGGTCAGTGGACAGTGGAGCGGCACCATGAACCTGACCGAGCCGCAAGCGGGAAGTGATCTGGCGGCGGTGCGCACCCGCGCGCAGGCACAGCCAGACGGCAGTTTCAAGGTGTTTGGCACCAAGATCTATATCACCTGGGGTGAGCACGACCTCACAGAAAACATTATTCATCTGGTGCTGGCGCGCATCGATGGCGCCCCACCGGGTATCAAGGGTATTAGCTTGTTTGTGGTGCCTAAATTTCTGGTTAATGCAGACGGTTCAATTGGTGCGCGCAACGATGTGCATTGCGTGAGCATTGAACACAAACTGGGCATCAAGGCCAGCCCCACTGCGGTGCTTCAGTACGGTGATCATGGCGGCGCGGTAGGCTATTTGGTGGGTGAAGAAAACAAGGGCCTGCAATACATGTTCATCATGATGAACGCAGCGCGCTATGCGGTGGGCGTTCAGGGGGTGGCTATTGCTCAGGCGGCCTACCAGCGTGCCGTTGAGTACGCTCGCACACGTGTTCAGAGTCGGCCAGTTGACGGCTCTCTGAGTGGCGCGGGCCCGATCATCTTGCACCCCGATGTCAAACGTATGCTCATGACCATTCGCTCGCATACCGAGGCCTGTCGGGCGATGTCGTGTGTGGCGGCTGCGGCCTACGACTTATCGCACCACCACCCGGAGTCCGAGGTGCGCGCCCAAAACCAGGCCTTCTATGAATTCTTGGTTCCGCTGGTCAAGGGCTATAGCACTGAGATGAGCTTGCAGGCCACCAGCCTGGCCGTCCAGGTCCATGGTGGCATGGGTTTCATTGAAGAGACAGGTGCTGCGCAGTACTACCGCGATGCCAAAATTCTGACCATTTACGAAGGCACCACGGCGATTCAGGCGAATGACTTGGTCGGGCGTAAAACAGTGCGTGATGGCGGGCAGACTGCGCGTGCGCTGGCTGAGCGCGTTCGATTGACTGAGACCGAACTTCTGGCATTGGACAACGCGGACGCCAAGGCAATGGCCAAGCGGCTGGCGCTTGCGCGGCAGTCGTTTGTCGCCGTCGTTGACTACGTGGCCAAACAGGCTGGTGGTGAACCGAACGCAGTTTTTGCCGGTAGCGTGCCGTACTTGATGTTGGCAGGTCAATTCATGGCGGGCTGGCAAATGGGCCGCTCCATGCTTGCTGCCTTGCGCGCAATCGATGAAGAAGACGATGTGGCCTTCATGCGCGCCAAGGTCCAAACGGCCCGTTTTTATGGCGACCATGTTTTGTCAGGCGCTGCGGCGCTGCGAGACGCGATTGTCGAGGGTGCTGACAGCATTGTGGCCATGCCGGCCGAAGCGTTTTAGGCGCCAGACGCAGTAGCCCGTTCTGGGCATAAACTGCTTTTCAGGTGCGGTGGGCGCGGCGTTTGCCTCAAACGATCAGGCCGCCCAGGTTGAGCCGTGTTCAGGCACTTGGGCGCGCCATCCAAGCTGGTGTTCAATGCGCCAGCGCAGCGCGTCTGCCGGCCCAACATCGCCATGCACCACAAACACCTGATCTGGCGCCTTGGGCATTTGGCCTAACCAGCCCAGCAGTTGGTTGGCATCAGCGTGCGCGGATGCAGACTGGAGTTGCACGATTTCTGCCGCCAGTGCCACGTCGCGCCCATGGATTCGCACACTGGCTGCACCCGAGGCCAGGCTGGCGCCACGGGTGCCAGGGGCCTGGTAGCCCGTCAGGACAATCATGTTGCGGTGATCGCCGGCATAGTGCGACAGGTGGTGCAAAACCCGCCCGCCAGTGGCCATACCGCTTGCTGACAGAATCACCATCGGCCCGTGGCGGCTGGCCAGGGCCATCGAGTCCTCGGTGCTGCTGACCATCGTCGCACTGCGGGTCAGAGCGCGGGTGTCTTGGCGGCTTAGCCGGTGAGCGCCAATGTGTTTCTCGTAGAGATGCGTGGTTTGCACCGCCATCGGGCTGTCCAGGAAGACAGGCAGGGCGCTGGGCAGCTCCCCTTTGACCTTCAGAACGTCAATTGCGTGCAGCAGGGCTTGCGCGCGCCCAACCGCAAAGACGGGCACCACAGCCACGCCGCCGCGCTTAGCCACGCGTTGCAAAGCATCACCCAACTCGGCAATCAGATTTTCATCGGGATGGATTCGATCACCGTAGGTGGACTCGATCAGTACCGTGTCGGCCTCAGGCGGGGGCTCGGGTGGGCTCATCAGCAGATCGTCTGGCCGGCCCAGGTCACCTGAAAACAGAATGCGTCGTCCAGCCACCTCGACCAAGACACTGCTGGCGCCCAGAATGTGGCCAGCACTGCTCAGTGTCACCTGCCATCCCTTGAGCGGGCTAAAGGGTTCACCCATCTCGTGGGTTTGAAAGGCAGACAGCGATTCGATCGCCTCTTGGCGTGTGTACAGCGGCAGTGCAGTCGCGTGCTTGGACATTTTGTGCCGGTTGAGGAAGGCCGCGTCTTCCTCCTGTAAGTGTCCGCTGTCTGGCAGCAGGACGGCACACAGGTCGCGCGTCGCCGGCGTTGCAAAAACACGACCGCTGTAGCCTTCTTTGACCAGGAGTGGCAGGTAACCGCTGTGGTCAAGATGCGCGTGGGTCAGTACCAGGCCATCGATGTGGTTGGGCGCAACCGGTAGCGGATTCCAGTTTCGAAGCCTGAGTTGTTTGTAGCCCTGGAACAGGCCGCAATCGATCATCAGTGCTTGCTTGCCATGCTGCACGAGGTACTTGGACCCGGTGACCGTGCCAGCACCACCAAGAAAGCAGACGGTCACAGACATGTTTGTTGCCGCCGTAATGCGTTGTCACTGGCGTCGCCTGAGGTAGGGTTACCCAAGTTGTCTTTTGCGCAGATGTGT
>JAURGS010000080.1 GCA_030833685.1 Rhodoferax sp.
CATTTGGTGGTACAGGCCCGTCCAACTCAGCGTTGCTGGGCAAGCAGGTCTCTGGCAGCTGGGGTTATTCCACGGTACAGATGCAACTGGGCGCTCAGGTTCGTTGCCTGGGTGTAGCCATGGAGCAGCGCCATCCCAAGCTGCCCGACTGCCCAACGTTCAAGGAGCAGGGCTTTGATCTGGTGGGTGGCGCCTACCGTGGCGTGGCTGTGCCCAAGAGCACACCGGCTGATGTTCAGGCCAAACTGGCAGACCTGCTGGCCAAGGTCAATAAAGACCCCGAGTTCATTCGCAAGATGGAAGAGGGTGGCTTTGCCTTGATGAATGTGGGCCCGAAAGAAATGCCGGCTTTCATGACCGAGGTGAAGGCCCGCTATGAAGCGCTAGCTAAACAAATGGGCATCGTTAAGAAGTAATGCCAAACAGGCCAGCGTATGGGCAGTTTTGATTTCTTACTGGGGGCGCTGACCCCCATCAATCTGCTGTTCGCGCTGGCCGGTGTGGTGGCAGGCACGGTGATTGGTGCCTTGCCAGGACTCACGGCCACCATGGCGGTGGCCGTCCTGGTGCCGTTCACGTTCACCATGCCACCGGCCTCGGCGCTCATTGTCTTGGGCGCGATTTATACCGGAGCGATTTACGGCGGCGCCTACGCGGCGATTCTGCTCAATACTCCCGGCACACCATCTTCGATAGCCACCACGTTTGATGGCTACCCCATGGCCAAAGCTGGTCGTGGTGATCTGGCGCTCACCCTGGCCTGTTTGTCATCCGTTATAGGCGGGCTGGTGGGTGCGGGTTTTCTGTTGCTGCTGGCGCCACCCATGGCCACTGTGGCGCTCAAGTTTGGCCCGATCGAGTATTTTTGGCTTGCCATCTTTGGCCTGACCTTGATTGCCTCGCTGGGCGAGGGCAGCACCATCAAGGGCTTGATTGGCGGCTGCCTGGGCTTGCTGCTGTCGATGGTGGGCGTGGCCGAGGTGGGTGGCGACATCCGCTTTGTCGGTGAGGCCAAGGCCTTGCTTGGCGGCATTGACGTGGTATCGGCCTTAATTGGTTTGTATTGCATTCCGGTCTTGATTGAATTGGTTGGCACCCCGGTGCCGCACTTGAAAGTCTCCACCCAGGTAGCGGGTTTTCGCCTTGCTGAGGCGATAGGCATCTTGCGGCGATCCAAATTCAACTTGGCGCGCAGTTCGGTGCTGGGCACCTTGGTCGGCATCTTGCCTGGCGCAGGCGGCTCGATCGCTTCTTTGGTGGCTTATTCGGAAGCCAAGCGCGCTTCACCGCGCTCCAAACAATTCGGCCAGGGTGAACCCGACGGTATCTTGGCCACAGAATCTGCCAACAACGCCACGGTCGGTGGCGGCTTTATTCCGACGCTGGTTTTGGGTATTCCAGGCACGCCGCCTGACGCCATCATTCTGGGTGCTTTGTTGGTGCAAGGCATTCGCACTGGCCCGACGCTTTTCACCCAGCAAGCGCCGATTGTTTACACCTTCATCTGGGGTTTGATTCTGGCCACCGTCATCATGTTGCCCGTGGGACTTTTGATCGGGCGTTTCGCATTTCGATCGATCATCGCCATTCCGAAATCGGTGTTAGTGCCCAGCGTGGCCTTGCTGACCGTGCTGGGCAGTTTTGCGGTACACAACAACATTCAGGAAGTGCAGCAGATGGTGGTGCTGGGCGTGTTGGCCTGGGTATTGAGCCGCGCGGGTTTTAGCGCCTCACCGATTGTTCTGGGGCTTATTTTGGGCAGCATTGCAGAACGCGGCTTTGTGCAGGGCCACTTGATTGGTGGTGCCAGAGGGGATATCTGGGGCGAGTTTTTTGGCCGCCCGATTTCCCTGGCCATCATTGCGTTGATCGTTCTGGGACTGGTCTGGCCCTGGTGGCTGGCCAGAAAGCAGGGCAAGGTGGCGCGTGATGACTGATAAAAAACGCGATATCGCCGGCATAGCGGCCGCATTGCTTTTGGCGCTCATGGGTGCGCTGTCTATTTGGGCCTCTGGCGAGTTCTCCGATCTTGGTGCTGTCTTCCCGCGCACCGTGGGCGGTTTGATGCTGCTTCTGGGGCTCTTGTATTCGGTGCTCAGCGCCATGGGACGAGGCCAGGTGGTCGCTCCGCTGGAAGGCTCTCTGCCTCGAAGAATGGCTCTTGTAATCACCATGTTGTTTTGGGTGTTTACGCTGGGCCCCTTGGGTTTCTTGGGTAGCAGTGCCCTGTCCATGGGTGCTTTGTTGTGGATTGCCAATTACGACCGCTGGCATCTGCGAAGCCTGCTGGTGTACGGTGGCTCGACCGCAACCTTGCTGCTGATTTTTTATACGCTCTTTAAGTTGGTGCTTGGGGTTCCGCTGCCCGGGTAAAGCGCTGGCGCCAACTGTTTACTGCGTTTTTGTTTTGTTGGAAGTTTGCGATGCCTGTTGTCTCTCTAATCGATCTGGAAAACAAAATAGCTGCTGCACTTTCAGCCAGCGGTGCCAGCTCGGCCATGGCCGGGTCTACGGCTAAGGCGCTGGCGCAGGCGGAGGCTCAGGGTATCGGCTCGCATGGCCTGGGTCGCGTGGCGCAATACTGTGCTCAGCTGCGCAACGGGCGCGTCAACGGGCAGGCCAAGGCGGCTGTCTTGCGTGCCAAGGGATCTGCCTTGTTGGTTGATGCGCAGCAAGGCTTGGCTTTTCCTGCCTGCGACCTGGCAATACAAGAAGCCATCAGGGTGGCCAAAGAGCAGGGTGTGTGCTTTGTGGGCGTGACCAACAGCCACCATTGCGGTGTCTTGATTGATCACCTGCGCGCAGCAGGGGCTGCTGGCCTGGTTGGCTTGGGTTTTGCCAACTCGCCGGCTGCCATGCCAGCCCCGGGTGGGCGCCACCCGATCTTTGGCACCAACCCGATCGCGGCGCTTTTTCCGCGCCGCTCGGGCGAGCATTTGATGATTGATTTCAGTCTAAGTGAGGTAGCACGCGGCAAAGTGATGGTGGCAGCCAAGGAGGGACGCTCGATACCCTTGGGCTGGGCACTCGACGGCAACGGCGAGCCGACCACCGACGCCAAGGCGGCACTCGAAGGCTCGATGTTGCCCATTGGCTCGGTCAGCAGTGTCAAGGGTGGCATGCTGGCCCTGATTGTTGAATTGCTGGTCACCGCGCTGATTGGCGCGCAGTTCGGCTACGAGGCGGACAGCTTCTTCGTCGATGAGGGCAATGCTCCGCGCATAGGTCAGTCGTTCTTGCTGATCGACCCAGGGGCGCTTGCCGGGCAAGAGAGCTACCAGGTGCGCATTGAGGTTTTGATTAACGAGATGCTGGTCGACGACGGTGTGCGTTTGGCTGGCCAGCGGCGCGAAAAGCTTCTGCAGCAGGCCATGAAGGCGGGTGTTGACGTGGCACAGGCCCAGCTTGATTTGATGGCTCGCTTGGCGCAGGCTTGAGGTGGAAGTTGCTTCATAAAAAACGGATGAATTCATGCAAGTCATCTAGTTGAATTTTTGTTAAATTTCGTTATAGTTTCGGGGGTTTGACCAGCAGGTCAGCCCCCGAATTTATTTAAACAGGAGTAGAAAAGCATGATCCATTTCGTCGTTCACGAAGAGGGCGATTCAGTCGGTACCGTGGTGGTCGAGGGCGTCAAGGCCAACGACACGCTGACGGGCTGGGTGATGGAGCAAGACCAAACCATCACGCTGAAAACGCTGGAAGACATTCCGATCGGTCACAAGATCGCGATTGCTGATTTGGCCAACGATGCCACCGTGATCAAGTACGGCGTGGACATCGGTCGCACGATTGCTGCGATCAAGCGCGGCGGCTACTTGCACGTGCATAACTGCAAGACCAAGCGCTGGTAATGGGTATTGACTGCCTGTTCAAGTTCCACCATTTTTTAAGAGCTTTCTCATGATCACCAAAGACACAACATTTCAGGGCTATCGCCGCGAAAACGGCCGTGTGGGCGTTCGCAACCACGTCATCATCTTGCCGGTAGACGATATTTCCAATGCAGCCGCTGAAGCGGTTGGTAACAACATCAAGGGCACGCTTGCGCTGCCGCATCCCTATGGGCGCCTGCAATTTGGCGCTGACCTGGACCTGCACTTTCGCACGCTGATCGGTACCGGCTCTAACCCCAACGTGGCCGCTGTGGTGGTCATCGGCATCGAAGAGGGTTGGACCAAAAAAGTCGTTGATGGCATTGCTGCCACCGGCAAGCCGGTCTTGGGTTATTCGATTGAGTTGCACGGCGACCATGACACCATCATGCGTGCATCGCGCGGTGCGCGCGAGCTGGTGCAGTGGGCTTCCGAGAAAACCCGCGAAACCTGCGCGTTTTCCGAACTGTGGGTTTCCACCAAGTGCGGCGAGTCGGACACGACGTCGGGCTGCGGCGCTAACCCCACGGTTGGCAGTGCTTTCGACAAGATGTATGACATGGGCAACACCCTGTGTTTTGGCGAGACTACCGAGCTCACGGGTGGCGAGCAACTCGTGGCGGCGCGTTGCCGCACGCCCAAGGTGCGTGACGATTTCATGGCTATGTTCAACCGCTACCAGGACGTGGTGAATCGCCATAAGACATCAGACCTGTCTGAGTCGCAGCCAACCAAGGGCAATATTGCGGGCGGCTTGACCACCATCGAGGAAAAGGCCCTGGGCAATATCCAAAAGATCGGCAAGCGTTGCGTGGTCGATGGCGTGCTTGACAAAGCAGAAACGCCCACTGGTCCAGGCCTTTGGTTCATGGACTCATCCTCAGCTGCGGCAGAGATGGTGACCTTGTGCGCTGCTGGGGGTTTTGCGGTGCACTGCTTCCCTACAGGTCAAGGTAACGTGATTGGCAACCCGATCCTGCCAGTGATCAAAATTTGCGCCAATCCGCGTACGGTGCGCACCATGGGCGAGCACATTGATGTGGACACCTCGGGTTTGCTGCAGCGCGAAATCAATATGGATAAAGCTGGCGATATGCTGCTGGAGATGGTGCTGCGCACTGCCAACGGCCGCCTGACTGCTGCTGAGGCGTTGGGTCACCGTGAGTTTGTGTTCACGCGCCTCTACGAGAGCGCCTGATTGCCAGAGAAGACAGCAAGGAAAATCTGATGTCTGTTAAATATCTGAAGAAAGCCAGCAAGACTGCGGAGACTGAGACCGCAACCGCTCAAAAAGTGGTCACCGAGATGCTGGCTGACATCGAAAAGCGTGGCGAAGCAGCGGTGCGTGACTACGCGCTCAAGCTGGACAAATGGAGCGGAGACATCGTGATGTCCGAGGAGGCGATTGCCCAGGCTATCAAGGATGTGCCTGACAACGTCAAGCGCGACATTGAGTTTGCATCCAAGCAGGTGTACGACTTTGCCCTGGCGCAGAAAAACAGCACTTTGAGCTTTGACACAGAACTGCACCCTGGCGTCACGGCTGGCCAGAAGGTCTTGCCAGTCAATGTGGTGGGTTGCTATGCGCCCTCAGGGCGCTACGCGCACATTGCATCGGCCTACATGACGGTGGCCACAGCCAAGGCAGCGGGTGTCAAGACCATCATCGCCTGCTCTAGCCCCTACCGTGGTGGTGGCATACATCCCTATCTGCTCTACGCGTTCAAGACCGCCGGCGCCGATGTGATCATGACGCTGGGCGGCGTGCAAGCCATTGCCACCATGGCCAATGGCCTGTTCACAGGCAAGCCCGCCGATGTTGTGGTGGGCCCCGGTAACAAGTTTGTCGCCGAAGCCAAGCGCACCTTGTTCGGCAAGGTCGGCATCGATGTCTTCGCTGGCCCGTCTGAAGTGGCAGTGATTGCGGATGACAGCGCCGACGCAGCGATGGTCGCCAGTGACCTGGTGGGCCAGGCCGAGCACGGCCATGAGTCACCGGCCTGGCTGTTTACCACCAGTGAATCCCTGGCCAACGAGGTGATGAAGCTGGTGCCTGAGCTGATTGACGCTTTGCCGCCCATAGCCCGAGACGCAGCGGGCAGCGCTTGGCGCGACTACGGCGAAGTGATTGTGTGTGACACCCGCCAAGAGGTTGCAGACATTTCGGACAAATATGCTGCCGAGCATTTGGAAGTGCATGCGCGTGATCTGGACTGGTGGCTTGACACCTTGACCTGTTACGGCTCGCTCTTTCTGGGTGAGGAAACCACGGTGGCCTACGGAGATAAAGCGGCAGGCACCAACCACGTCTTGCCCACAAAAGGCGCTGCACGATATTCGGGCGGCTTGTCGGTGCACAAGTTCATGAAGGTACTCACCTGGCAGCGTATGACGCGCCAGGCCAGCCGCGACATTGGCTTGGTTACTGCACGCATCAGCCGGCTTGAAGGCATGGAGGCGCATGCCCGCACCGCCGATGACCGCCTGGCCAAGTACTTTCCCGGCGAGAAACACGATCTCGGCGAGCCGGTGACGGTTTGAGACGACACCGCATCTAAAAGCCAGTATGAAACCCGGTGACCTCATGAATCTGTTTTCCCTTCAGGGCAAGACGGCTGTGGTCACCGGAGGCAATTCGGGCATTGGTCTGGCCATGGCCAGTGCGCTCGGATTGGCTGGCGCCAGCGTGATTTTGGTGGCCAGGCGTGAGCAACAGCTCGCCCAGGCTGCCCAAAGCCTGGTCGACCAGGGCATCGCATGCAGAACGCACGCCGCAGACCTGGGCCACACCGACGCCTTGCCGGCAGTGGGGCAGGCGATTGCGGCCATGGCTGAGGTTGATATTTTGGTCAACGCGGCGGGCGTGAACATGCGCCAGGCGTTTGTCGATGTGACGCCAGAGGCCTGGGAGCAACAACTCGCGCTTCATTTAGGCGCACCGTTTTTTATGACGCAGGCGCTGGCGCCTGGCATGGCGCAGCGCGGTTTTGGACGGGTGATCAATATCGCCTCGCTGCAGTCCACCCGGGCCTTTGCCAACAGTGCGCCTTATGGTGCAGGCAAGGGCGGTGTGGTGCAACTCACGCGCGCAATCGCCCAGGCCTGGTCGGCCCAGGGCATCACTTGCAATGCGATTGGCCCGGGCTTTTTTCCAACGCCATTGACCGAGCCCGTGTTTAATGACGAGAACCTGCGCGAGGGCCATGCCAAAAAAACGGCGATTGGCCGCAACGGTCGGCTAGAAGATTTGTATGGTGTGACAGTTTTTCTGGCCAGCGCGGCCAGCGCTTACATCACCGGCCAGACCTTAATGGTCGATGGTGGATACACCGCCTTGTGAGGATGCGAATACGATGAAATCTCTGGTCTACACCCAGCCCAACGAAGTCCAACTGCAAGAACGGCCATCGCCTGAGCTGCACGCCGATGAGGTGGTCTTGCGCATCGACGCCGCTGGTATATGCGGCTCGGACATGCATGCCTACCATGGGCACGATCCTCGGCGCAAGCCCGGCCTGGTGCTGGGGCACGAATTTGCCGCCACGATCGAGGCTTCTGCGTCTGATCTTTGGAAAGTTGGTCAGCGCGTCACGGGCAACCCCTTGATCACCTGTGGCCGTTGCCGCTACTGTTTGCAGGGCCGCGACAACCTGTGTTCTGACCGCACCATGGTGGGCATGAGCCGCCCTGGTGCCTTTGCCGAGCAGATGAGCATTCCTGGGCGTTGCTTGATTGCTTTGCCTGATAGCCTGAGCCCGGTGGCTGGCGCACTGACAGAGCCTGCAGCCACTGCCTTGCACGCCATCAATTTGTCGATGCGCTCACTGGTGCGCCCATTGCAAGAGTGCCGTGTGCTGGTGATCGGTGGTGGTGCTATTGGCATGCTTACTGCGCTGATGCTGCGCCACTACGGCGTAGACGAGCTGCATGTGGCGGAGGTGAATTCGCTGCGACGAGACTCGCTCAAGCAACACACGGGCTGTGTTACGCTGGATCCACGTTCTCAGTCCCCGGAGGAAAACGGCTTTGACTACGTCATTGATGCCGTGGGCAGTGCGGTGACCCGCAAGACGGCGCTAAGCGCTATTGCCCCAGGCGGTGTGGTGATGCACATCGGCTTGCAAGACTGGGCCAGTGAAATTGACATGCGAAAACTCACCCTTGCTGAAATCACGCTGCTGGGCACCTACACCTACAGCATGGCCGACCTGAAAGCCACCGTGAGCGCCTTGTCGCGTGGCGTGTTTGGCGATTTGAGCTGGGTTGACCGGCGGCCTTTGAAGGATGGCGCACAAGCCTTTGCGGACTTGCATCATGGCCGCACGGCATCTGCCAAGATTGTTTTGGAACCAGCGCTCTGAGAGTGCGATCAGACCATGGAAGGAGGTTTTTTGAACTGATTCGTGACAGTGTGTATTTGTAGATAAGCCCGGAATATTCCATTCCGATTTGACAAACTAAGGAGATAGATAAATGAAACAACTCGTACGCAAACTCGGTGTCGCATTGGCCTGCGCCAGCGTATTTGGCTTGGCTGTTCCGACAGCGGCTGTCGCTGCCGATCCCAAGATCAAGATCCGTATTCAGTCGGTGATTCCCACAACAGCTGACGAAATCACCATGCTCAAGGACTTCGCAGCCGACGTAGCTGCGCTGACCGATAACACCATCACGATGGAAGTTTTGCCAGCAGGCGCGGTGGTGGCTGTTGCTGACACGCTCGACGCCGTGGACAAAGGGCTGATCGAAGGTGGCTTTGCCTGGACCCACTACTGGTCTGGCAAACACCCAGCTGCCACACTGTTTGGATCACCTTCAGCGGGCTCCGGTGTTGGCTTGGACAACCTGGCTTGGCTATCCTGGTACCAGTACGGAGGCGGTCAGGCTTTGTATGACCAGCTCTGGAAAGAGATGAAGATGAACATCAAGGGCGTGATGTTGCAGCCGGTTGGGCCGGAAGCCCTGGGTTGGTTCAAAGAACCGATCAAGAGCATGGCAGATTTCCGCAAACTGCGTTTCCGCACCCCACCAGGCATCCCAGGTCAGTTGTACAAAGACATCGGTGTGGCATCGGTGGCGATGGGAGGTGGAGACATTCTGCCGGCTCTGCAAAAGGGCGTGATCGATGCAGCGGAATGGTGCTGCCCCAAGCCTGACATGACCTTCGGTTTCCAAAAGGCGCTCAAGCACTACTATTTGCAAGGCCTGCATCAGAACGTGGTGAACGCTGACCTGTACATCAACGGCGATGTCTGGAAAAAGATGTCGGATCGTCAGCGCAAAGCCATTGAAGTGGCTGGCAACGCCGCTCTGATGAAAGCCCACAGCTACCGCATTCTTGAAAACGGCAAGGCATTGCATGAGTTGACCACCAAACACGGTGTGCAATTGCATGACACCCCAGCCGACTACTTCAAGGAATACGGCGCTGCTGCCATGAAGGCATTCGAGAAGAACGCTGCTGAAAACGCCTTCTTCAAGAAAGTCTGGGAAAGCCAGCGCTCATTTGCCGAGATGGCCATTCCTTACTGGGCTGGTTCACAGAAGTCCAACGCTGGTATCACTGGCGCTTATGCAGACGTCCTGGCTAAGCAGAAGAAATAAGCCGGCAGTTCTGCCAACTCTTGTTGTTTAAACACAAGGCAGGCCCGCCCCCACTGGGGTGGGCCTGATCGAATATGACCGAAGAAATTGACGTCCGTTCCGATGAAATGATTGCATCGCGACGGGGTGATGTCACGCAATTGCCTGCTGACATGCCTCAGTGGATGCGAACATGGATTGGATTGATTGACAAGATCAGCATCCGGTTTGGTGTGCTGCTGTCTTGGCTGACGATTCCGCTCATGATGGCCATGGTGTATGAGGTCGTGGCGCGCTATGCCTTTACGGCTCCAACCGCGTGGGCCTACGATATTTCTCGCATGCTTTATGGCGCGATGTTCATGCTCGGTGCGGGCTATGCGCTGCAAAAAGGCGTGCACATCCGTTCCGATTTTCTGTACCGCAAATGGACCGTCAAAACACAGGCCATGGTGGACATCACCATGTATGTTTTCCTGTTTATTCCGGCGATGATTATTTT
>JAURGS010000081.1 GCA_030833685.1 Rhodoferax sp.
TCTGCACCCGTCGGAATGAAACTCCCTTGTTGGCGTGTGGACCTTACCCGAAGCAGCTGGGCCCCAACAGATTGAAATTGGAACGGTGGCATGGAGCATGTTGAGGCCGTAGTAATCGGCGCTGGTGTTGTCGGCCTGGCTGTGGCCAGAGCCTTGGCCCTGGCTGGGCGCGAGGTCATGGTCATCGAATCCCAGGCGGGAATTGGCATGGGGACGAGTTCGCGCAACAGCGAGGTCATTCATGCCGGAATTTATTACCCCAAGGGTTCTTTGAAGGCGCAACTGTGTGTGCGAGGCAAGCAATTACTTTACGCCTATTGTGAACAGCGGGCTGTGGCCCATCGCCGCTGCGGCAAACTGATCGTGGCGACTTCGCAGGCGCAACTGGAGCAGCTTGCGCAAATCAAGCAACGGGCCGCTGCCAATGGTGTTGAAGATCTGGAAGTATTCAGTGCTGGCGCTGCCATGGCTCTGGAGCCGCAGCTGCGCTGCGAAGGCGCCTTGTTCTCACCCAGTACGGGCATCGTTGACAGCCATCATTACATGTTGAGCTTGCAAGGGGACTTGGAAAACGCTGGCGGGATGGTGGTGTTTCACACCCAGGTAGACCATGTGACGCCCGGTGCGCAGGGCATGGTGCTCAGCACCTCAGGCGGCGATCAATTAAGTTGTAAAACGCTGGTCAACGCTGCGGGTTTGCATGCGCCCGGGCTAGCTGAGCGTATGGACGGTTTGCCGCAAGCGTGCCGCCCGACTGCCTTTTTTGCCAAGGGAAATTATTTTGCACTGACCGGGCGCGCGCCGTTTCGTCATTTGATTTATCCGGTCCCCGAGCATGCTGGGCTGGGGGTACATCTGACCTTGGACCTGGCAGGGCAAGCCAAGTTCGGCCCTGACGTCCAATGGGTTTCGTCGCCAGATGATCTTCAGGTTGACCCCAGGCGCGGGGATGCGTTTTATGCAGCCATTCGAAGTTACTGGCCAGACTTACCCGACGGCGCGCTGGTGCCCGACTACGCAGGTATCCGACCCAAAATAAGTGGGCCGACGGAACCCGCTGCCGACTTCGTTATCAGTGGTCCGCAGCAGCACGGCGTGCCAGGCCTGGTCAATTTGTTTGGTATCGAGTCGCCGGGATTAACCAGCTCGCTTGCGATTGCAGAACGCGTTGCTGCACTGGTATGAGGCTGGTGAACAGCCTGTCACCTTCCTGCTTTGATTTTTTCGGCTGCTGCACGGACCAGTTCTGGGCCAGCGTAAATAAGGCCGGTATAAATTTGGACCAGATCGGCGCCGGCCTTCATTTTGCTGAGTGCGTCCTCGGCGCTTAGGATGCCCCCGACGCCAATGATCGGAAACTTTGCCCCCAGGGACGAGCGAAGGGCCGAAACCAATGCGTTGCTTCTTTGCAGCAAGGGCGCGCCTGACAGGCCACCCGCCTCCTGGGCGTGCTGTTGACCGTCAACTTCAGTGCGTGAAAGCGTGGTGTTGGATGCGATCACGCCCCAGGCGTTGGTCGGCTCGCCTTGGCTATCCATGCCGTAGCGTTGCAGCGTTTGCGCGATCTGGCTTGTTTGGTCGGCGTCGAGGTCAGGCGCGATCTTTAGAAAAATCGGTATGCGCTTGCCATGCTGCTGTGCCAGCTGCTCTCGCTCCTCAGAAATCGTTCCCAGAAGGCTATCCAGGGCCTGGTCGTTTTGCAGGGTCCGCAAATTCTTAGTGTTAGGACTGGAAATATTGACGGTGACATAGTCAGCGTAGGGGTACACACCTCGCAAGCAACAGACATAGTCCTGAACAGCACGCTCGATCGGGGTCACTGCGTTCTTGCCGATGTTCAAGCCCAACAACATCTGCGCCTCTGCGTTCTGGGCACGCCCGCGGCTTTGGTAGAGGCGTGAGTTCTTCACATTGCGAATGAACGCCTCAAGCCCATGGTTGTTAAAGCCCAGGCGGTTAATTAAGGCACGTGATTGCGGCAAGCGAAACAATCTTGGCTTGGGGTTGCCAGTCTGCGCCAGCGGCGTCACGGTGCCCACTTCAACAAACCCAAATCCCATCGCACCAAGCGCATCAATGCAGCGTGCGTTTTTGTCCAAACCCGCCGCAAGCCCCACTCGATTTGGGAACTGCAAGCCAGCAACTTCGGCTGGGTCACATACAAGTGAATTGGCGTAGCTGCAGGCCAAGGCCGTGCCTTGTGTTTTTTCCAGAGCGGCCAAGGTCATGTCGTGCGCAGCCTCAGGGTCGAGACTGAACAAAAAGGGACGCGCCAGGGCGTAGGGGATGAGAGCCATCAGATAATCGAGTTTGGAAACCAGTTTGGAGGATTTTCCCAGATGACAGAACCATTCAATGGCCAGGCAAGCACTTTGTCCCAAGACGAATTAAAGACTTTAGTTGGCAGGGCGGCTCTGGCTTATGTGCGTGAGGGGGAAATCATTGGTGTGGGTACCGGATCGACCGTCAATAAGTTCCTGGAAGCGTTGGGCCAAAGTGGTATCAGGATCGCTGGGGCAGTGTCCAGCTCGCAAGCCAGTTCGGCAAAGTTGAAGGTGCTTGGCATACCGGTCCTGGACGCCAACGAAGTGCCGAGCTTGTCGGTCTACATTGACGGGGCAGATGAGATTGATGCCCAGGGTTACATGATTAAAGGCGGTGGTGCAGCGCTGACGCGTGAAAAAATTGTCGCCGCCAGCGCTGCGCAGTTTGTGTGCATTGCCGATGCCTCCAAGATGGTGAAGACTTTGGGCGCATTTCCCTTGCCTGTCGAGGTCATCCCGATGGCCAGTGCGCGAATCGCCATGCAGTTTGAGGCGCTAGGTGGGCGCGCTACGCTACGTCGAAGCGGTGAGCGGCCTTTGGTCACCGATAACGGGCAACACATTTTGGATGTTTCGGGCTTGCAGATCACCGATCCGCTGGGATTGGAGTCCATGGTGAACCAGTGGCCAGGGGTTGTAACCGTCGGTGTATTCGCTCACCAAAAAGCGAATGTTTGTTTGTTGGCTACCCCTGAGGGTGTCCAGACGCTGGAGTTCTGCTGAGGGCATGCCAAGCAGGCTTGGGTTTGTCAACGCTTGCCGCGGTGCAGCGTTTTTCGACTGGCGAGCGCTTCATGGGCTGAGTTTGCGTACCAAGCGCACTGGCAACGGCAGGGGCTCGCTGCCGATTTGAGCCGCTAATGTTTCGGCGCACAAGACCGCCAGGCTCAAACCTCGTGATCCCAGCCCAACGCAGGCCCAGAGCCCGGGATACTGTTTGGCATCGATAGGGCCGACCACCGGCAGATGGTCGTGTGTGGTGCAGCGAACCCCCTTCCAACCCTCTATGCGGCCCTCTTCGAAGGCAGGGGTCACGAGGCTGGCCAGGTCTGGCGCCATGGCGTGAAGATGTTCCAGGTTGTGTCGGTGGTTTTCGATGTCAGAGCGTTCGCTTTGGTCCAGGTCCTGGTAGCTCGCGCCTGCAAACCACCGCAGTCCTTCGTCAAACGGAATGCCCGCCATGGCGAACCCATTTCCATTGATGGGGTACGCGGGCCACGACGCTGCTTCTACAGCGCTTTGCCGGCCGCTGCTCAGTAGGCCGCGCATACCGCGCATACGCGCCAGGCGCCTTGGGTTTTCCAATGTATCGGGTTTGGCAGGTTTGAGGCGCTGCACCAGTGCTTGGGCGTCCAGCGCATTGGCCAAAACCATCAGATCTGCTTCCCCCAGGCTCTGCCCGTCTTCGGTCAGGGCATGCCATCGCTGACCTTCCATCTGTACCTGATGGACGGGCGCGGATGTCTGCACCCGAATACCAGGCTGGGACAGCCAGGCTCGCACCAAAGCAGCCGGCTTTAGCCAACCGGCAGGTCGGTGAAACACAGCTCGCGCTTTGGCTTGTTCTGACGAATTAGCTTTATCTTCGGACGTGAGCACGCACCAGTCGTCTCCATGCTCAGACCATTTCGGGGGTGTTTGTAACTTGCCTTGTACGTTGTGTTCAAAAACGCCGGTTTGTTTCCAGTCTTGGCCTGCTGACAAGAGCTCACTGGCCTGCGCCAGCGTCATGCGCACGCCAGAGCGGGAAGCCTGCGAGAGCGGGCAATCATCTTTGGACAGGTGGGCCACCAGCAGGCCAACAGGAACGCCAGATGCGCCATCGGCTGGCTGAGCGCGCGCATCCAGTACGGTGACCTCCCAGCCACGGCGGGCCATAACCGCTGCCACAGCAGCACCGGCCAGGCCGGCGCCAATGACCATGCAGCGGCGTCTGTGCGCTGCGCCACCATGCCCAGGCCCCCGTCTGTCCTTGATCTGCCAAGGGGGATCAAATCGCGCGAAAGTTTTTTGGTCGCTGTTGGCATTGGTTTGAATTGCGCAAAAACCCTTGGAAATCCAAGTCTGGGTGATCTGGTTCACCGGTGGCTTGTGAATCCACCGAACCACGGTACCTTGCCTGCACAAAGGCGCGAGCAAACGAGGTAAGTCATCCCAAGCAGGGCCCAGGATGTGAGTATCGAGTTCGATGATGTCCGCTTTGAAAGACTGCTGCTTAAGCGTTGCCAGGGGCTTGCCAATACAAAGCGTCAACTGCACCTTTCCCTGCTCAAAGAGTAGCCGGTGAAAGCCGTCGATGAGACCAAAACAACGCGCGGCCAGGGCTTGGGCGAGGGGTGCGAGTGCCGGGTGGTTATGCGCAAGCTCTTGGATGTGCAGAGCCAGTGGTGCCTGTGAGCAGAGCATGACATGGTGCAGAACAGGCGGGCGCTTTGGTACACCGCGCCATTGGCGCCAATTTTGCAGAAAGCCCAGCACATCGTCTGTGACGGCAAGGACACAGCCGATCAAGCCTTCGTGAGAGCGCGCGGCCGAGTGCGCCGTGTTGGCCGCCGATGAAGCGCGGGGTGGCGTGTGGGCCACCGGCGCCTCAGGCTTGCGGTGGAACGTAGCCCTGGGCGGCGTCGGCGCCAGCGCCGAAAAAGTGGTTTTCCATTTGCCGAGCCAGGTACTGGCGAGCCCTGGCGTCCGCCAGGTTTAAGCGGTTTTCGTTAACCAACATGGTCTGGTGCTTAAGCCACTGGCCCCAGGCTTCTTTGCTGACGTTTTCCCAAATGCGTTTGCCCAGTTCACCCGGGTAGGGCGGGAAATCTAAACCCTCTGCTTCCATCCCCAGTTTGATGCAATTAACCGTGCGCGCCATGTGAAACCCTTTGACCTGAACAAATAGGCCCAACTTTAGCAAGCTTTTCCCAAGCCTGGGCCTACTGCGCTAAAATACTCAAATGGCAAAAGCAGACACGAAAACCCGCATCGAGGCCGACGGCCTTCGTTATAAATCCAAGGTGTCGGGGTCCCCGTTCACCGCAGCCACATCTTTTGGTGCGGCAACCATGTCGTGTTTTTTGTGTGGCAAACACCGCGCACGCTCGCAGATGGTTTCCAAGAAGATCTTGGGTAAGTCTCAAGCCGTCTGTGCCCCATCCTGTAAAGCGCTGGACGAAGCGATCAAGTAAATGGGCCTTGGCTGGATATTCGACCAGCCCCGTCGCGTCCTCCTCGGACTGCTGCTGATTTGCCTGGCAATGCTGGCCTACGGCCTCTACCTGCAACACGTGGTTGGCCTTAATCCTTGTCCTATGTGTATCGTGCAGCGATACGCTCTGATTCTGGTGGCTTTGGTTGCGGGCCTTGGTGCAGCGTTTGAACGTCCGATGGTGCAACGCTTGGCCGCGGCTTCGGTCTTTGGTTTTTCGGCCTTTGGCGCTTTTGTGGCCGCTCGCCAAAGTTGGTTGCAGTGGTATCCCCCAGAGGTCGTGTCATGCGGGCGTGACTTCTACGGCATGATCGAAAATTTCCCGATAGGGCGGGTGGTGCCCATGATTTTTCGCGGCAGTGGCGACTGTGCCAAGATTGACTGGACGTTTCTGGGCCTGTCTTTGGCGAACTGGTCGTTTATCAGCTTTTCGCTGATAGCCTTGCTTGGCCTCAGGCTAGTTTGGGTCCGCCGTGCCTGAACGCTTGCACCAGGAGGGTTTGTACCCACATTGGCAGGTGAGGAATTAGTGACTGAGTGGAGGTAAGCCAATGCGTGATGATTTCAAAGCCAACCTAAAGGACCAGTCGACCTGGAAGCGGGGTTTGTACATGCTGATCTGCGCCCTGTGCTACATGGTTGCCGAAGTCGTTGTTTTTGCGGTGGTGATTTTTCAGTTTGTGATTCGACTGTTCACTGGCGGCACCAATGATCGCCTGCATAAACTTGGTCAAGGTCTGAGCACCTACATCTACCAAATACTGCAGTACCTCAATTTCAACAGCGATTACCAGCCGTATCCGTTCGGGGCGTGGCCCAAGCGCGAACCCAAGGAGATGAGCTCTGAGCCATTGGGGGACGGCTCGACGAACTCTTCGTGAGGGTGGAAGAAAGCGTCAAACGCTAGACAATTTTTTTCACCAGCACCTGGCTTTTTCGGTCCCAGTTGTATTTGCGTTTGCGCGCCTCGGGAAGCCAGTCGGCGTCCACCTGCGAAAAGCCCCGCTTCAGAAACCAATGGGTGGTGCGTGTCGTTAGAACAAAGATGCTCTCCAGCCCAGCGAGTTTGGCACGCTGCTCAATGCGTTTGAGCACACGTTCACCGTCTCCCTGGCTTTGCACTTCTGGTGACACAGTGAGCGCGGCCATTTCACCGGTTTTGGCCTCCGGGTAGGCGTAAAGTGCCGCGCAGGCAAAGATGACGCCGTCATGTTTGATCACCGTGTACTGCCCGATATCGCGCTCAATTTCGGTTCGGCTGCGCTTGACCAACGTGCCGTCTTTCTCGAAAGGCTCGATCAGTTGCAAGATACCGCCCACATCATCGGCGGTAGCCTCGCGCAGGCTTTCCAGCTTTTCGTCCACCACCATGGTGCCGATGCCGTCATGTACGTAGACCTCGAGCAGGATGGATCCGTCTATTGCAAACGGAATGATGTGACTGCGCTCAACGCCACCCTTGCAGGCACGAACGCAGTACTGCAAATAAAAGCCGATGTCAGTCGGTTGATTAGCCGGCGGTAACGAAGACAGCAGACGTTCGGCATCGATGAGTGAAAGTTCAGTATCGATTGGGTTGTCGTCGGCAATGGGTCGCGAAACATCGGAGGGAATGCCTGCTACCTCGGTGACCAAAATCAATTTATCGGCTTGCAAGGCGGTGGCTACCGAG
This sequence comes from Rhodoferax sp., assembly GCA_030833685.1. Taxonomy (GTDB): domain Bacteria; phylum Pseudomonadota; class Gammaproteobacteria; order Burkholderiales; family Burkholderiaceae_C; genus Rhodoferax. The sequence continues at coordinate 7,193 of JAURGS010000081.1, forward strand.
GTCGCAACTTCTTCCATGGTGAGGTTAAACGCCTCGCCGGTTGGTGAAAAGCCAAAAGGCGACATGAGGACCAGTGCGCCCATGTCAAGCGAGCGGATGATGCCAGCGGTGTCGATCTTGCGAACAACGCCAGAGTGCTGGTAGTCAATGCCATCGAGGATACCCACTGGCCTGGCGGTTAAGAAATTGCCTGAAATAACACGCACTGTCGCGCCAGCCATGGGGGTGTTGGGTAAGCCTTGGCTGAAGGCCGCTTCGATCTCGTAGCGCAACTGGCCGGCAGCTTCCTGAGCGCAGTCCAGGGCCACCAGATCCGTGATGCGAATGCCGTTCTGGTATTTCGGTGTGTGGCCTTTGGCAATCAACTGTTCGTTAACCTGGGGCCGAAAGCCGTGCACCAAAACCACGCGAACGCCCATGCTTTGGATCAAGGCCAAGTCCTGTGCGAGGTTGGGCAGTTTGCCCGCTGCAATTGCTTCGCCGCAGACGCCAACCACAAAAGTCTGGTGCCTGAATTTGTGGATATACGGCGCCACTGACCTGAACCACGGCACAAAGGTGAAATTGAAAACGGTTGGCATGTTGGCTCGCAAGCGGAGATGGACGCGAAAAGTGTATCAGTGCTAATCGCCCGGACTGGCGCATGTGACGAACCATCTACCTGGCGCACTGAGGTTTTGACTCGCCTGGCCTCGGATAATGTCGCCAATGAGCGCGTTAAATATTGCCTTTCCCCCAGATCTGCCCGTTACCGCGCATCGGGAGACCATCATGGCAGCGATGCGCGCTCACCAGGTTGTCGTCGTGTGCGGAGAGACAGGCTCAGGCAAGACGACCCAGTTGCCCAAGATTGCGCTCGCGCTTGGGCGCGGGCGATGCAATAGCGGCGACCCGCGCAAAGGCCAGTTGATTGGCCACACCCAGCCCAGGCGAATTGCCGCCAGCAGTGTGGCCAAACGGATTGCCCAGGAGTTGCAAAGCCCCTTGGGCGAGGTGGTGGGCTTTAAAGTGCGGTTTCAAGATCGCCTCAGTCCTAGCGCCTCGGTCAAGCTCATGACCGATGGGATATTGCTGGCCGAAACCCAGACCGATCCTCTGCTTCAGGCCTATGACACGATCATCATCGATGAGGCCCACGAAAGAAGTTTGAATATCGATTTTCTGTTGGGACACTTAAGGCAGATCCTGCCGCGGCGTCCTGACTTGAAGGTGGTCGTGACCTCTGCAACCATCGATGCCGAGCGTTTTGCCGCGCATTTCGCCAGTGCGAATGGGCCGGCCCCGGTGATCACGGTGTCGGGCCGGACTTATCCAGTGGAGCAGCGTTGGCGCCCGTTTGAAGAGACCCGCGAACACGACCTCAATTCAGCGATAGCTGATGCGGTTGATGAGCTTTGGCGTGATGCGAATCAAGGCGGCGATATTTTGGTTTTTCTGCCGGGCGAGCGCGAAATCCGCGAGGCAGCTGACACCCTTCGCGGGCATTTCAGCCACTCGGTCCACTTTCGCCAGACACAGGTCTTGCCTCTGTTTGCTCGCTTGTCGCAGGCCGAGCAGGAGCGCATCTTTGAGCCCCACTCGGGCTTGCGTGTGGTCCTGGCTACCAATGTGGCCGAAACCTCGCTCACGGTTCCTGGCATTCGATTTGTCATCGATGCTGGTTTGGCCAGGGTAAAACGCTATAGTTTTAGAAGCAAAGTTGAGCAACTTCTGGTCGAGCCAATCAGTCAGGCGTCGGCCAATCAGCGCGCCGGCCGGTGTGGGCGCGTGGCCAACGGCATTTGTATTCGTCTCTATGACGAGGCTCAGTTTCAAGCGCGCCCACGCTTCACCGATCCGGAAATTCTGCGCAGTTCATTGGCCGGGGTGATTTTGCGCATGAAGTCACTGGGCTTGGGTGGCGTAGAGGATTTCCCGTTTTTAGAGCGTCCGTCAACGCGCGCGATCGCAGACGGCTACCAGTTGCTACAAGAACTCGGGGCCGTGGATGAGGACCTGCAATTGACCCGCATTGGCCAGGAGCTCTCGCGTCTGCCGCTCGATCCGCGCGTGGGGCGCATGATTTTGGAGGCCCGCAATCGGGAGGCCATGGACGAGATCCTGGTGATTGCCTCAGCCCTTAGTCTTCAGGATGTCCGGGATCGGCCTGTGGAGGCAGCGCAGCTGGCCGATACAGCGCACCGGAAATTTGATGATGAGAAAAGTGAGTTTGCCGGCTACCTCAAGCTGTGGCGGTGGCTGGACAGTTCTCGTGGTGGCCACGGCGTGGCTTGGGGCCATACCAGTGCAAACGCCACGCATAAATTGTCCAATCGGCAATACGAGCAACTGCTTCGGCAAAACTTTGTCAGTGCCCGGCGAGTGCGTGAATGGCGTGACGTCCATTCACAGTTGCTTGCCGTGGTCAAGGAGCATCAGTGGCGCTTGAATACAAAGCCTGCGAGTTATGAGCAAATTCACATCTCTGTGATGGCCGGGCTCATGGGCAATGTGGGTTGCAAATTGGAGTCTGCGACATCCGGTGGTGAATATTTGGGCGCGCGCGGCATTAAATTTTTCCCTCACCCAGGTGCCCATCTGTCCAAAAAACCAGCTCGCTGGTTGGTGGCGGCAGAGCTGGTGGAAACCGCGCGCTTGTTCGGTCGTGGCCTGGCGGCGATTGAGCCGACTTGGATTGAGCAAGTTGGCGCACATTTGTTGAAAAAACAAATTCTCGATCCGCACTGGGAAAAAAAG
>JAURGS010000082.1 GCA_030833685.1 Rhodoferax sp.
AGAAGGTAGGCCATGAATCGTTACCCGCTTTGGAAGTACGTGATCATTGCGATCTCGTTGGTGCTGGCTGCGTTGTATGCCCTGCCCAATCTGTTTGGTGAGAGTCCGGCAGTGCAGATATCGTCAGCGAAGGCGATGGCCAAACTCGACGGCAATTTGCAGGGGCGTGTTGAAGAGGCGCTGAAGTCAGCTGGCGTGACGGCTCAGGATGTTTCGCGTGACGCAACGTCCATTAAGGTGCGGCTATCGAGTACTGACGAGCAGCTCAAAGCCAAGGACGCGCTACAAAAGGCCTTGGCGGGGGACCCCCAGAGCCCGGACTATGTGGTGGCCTTGAACCTGCTCACCCGCTCACCAGCCTGGCTCTCCGCGCTGCATGCTTCACCGATGTATTTGGGATTGGACCTGCGCGGGGGTGTTCACTTCATGCTGCAGGTCGACATGCAAGCCGCTTTGGCCAAGCGCGCCGAGTCGCTGGCTGGTGACCTGCGCACCAGCATGCGTGAGAAAAGCATCCGCCATAGCGGCATCTCCCGCGAAGGCCAGGTCATCCTCATCCGTTTTCGTGATGCGCAAACGCTGAATGCGGCCAAGGCCTTGCTGCTGGACCAATTTGCTGACCTTGAGGGGCTGGATGCTCCGGAGGGCAGTGAGTTCAAGCTTACCGCCACCATCAAGCCCTTGTCGGCGCGAAAAATCCAGGAGCAGGCGCTGCAGCAAAACATCACGACATTGCACAACCGGATCAATGAGCTAGGCGTTGCCGAGCCCGTGATCCAACAGCAAGGGCTTGACCGAATCGTGGTGCAGCTACCCGGCGTACAAGACACCGCCAAAGCCAAGGACATTCTGGGGCGTACGGCAACGCTGGAAGTGCGCATGGTGGACGAGTCAGGCGAGGGGCAGTCCGCTGAACGTGGCACGGGTATGGTGCCTTTTGGCTCCGAGCGTTATTTGGATCGCAATGGCCAGGCGGTCATCGTCAAGAAGCAGGTGATCTTGACGGGCGAGAACCTCACCGATGCACAGCCGGGTTTTGACAGCCAGACGCAGGAGCCTACGGTCAACCTGAACCTCGACGCCAAGGGCACGCGTATCTTTCGCGAGGTGACCCGCGAAAACGTGGGCAAGCGCATGGCCATTTTGTTGTTCGAAAAAGGCCGTGGCGAGGTGGTGACAGCGCCCGTGATTCGCACCGAGATTGGCGGCGGTCGGGTGCAGATCTCCGGGCGGATGACCACTGTTGAAGCCAACGACACCGCACTGCTTTTGCGGGCGGGCTCTCTGGCTGCGCCGATGGAAATTATTGAAGAAATGACGATCGGCCCGAGCCTGGGTGCGGAAAATATTGCCAAGGGCTTTGATTCGGTGGTCTGGGGCTTTGTGGCTGTAGCTGCGTTCATGTGCGCGTACTACATGCTGTTTGGCATTTTTTCCAGCCTGGCACTGGCCTTTAACCTGCTGATGCTGGTTGCAGTGCTGTCCATGCTGCAAGCGACGCTCACCCTGCCTGGTATGGCGGCCATGGCGCTGGTGCTGGGCATGGCCATTGATGCCAACGTGCTGATCAACGAACGTATCCGCGAGGAGTTGCGTGCAGGCGCTGCGCCGCAGGCGGCCATCAACATCGGCTACGACCGCGCCTGGGCGACCATCTTTGACTCCAACATCACCACCCTGATCGCTGGCCTGGCTTTGCTGGCTTTTGGCTCTGGCCCGGTTCGGGGGTTTGCGGTCGTGCATTGCCTCGGTATTCTGACCAGCATGTTCTCGGGGGTGTTTTTCTCCAGGGGCTTGGTTAATTATTGGTACGGGCGCAAGGCTCGCCTCAAAGCCTTGTCCATCGGCACTGTTTGGCGCGCTGACGCCGGCAAAGCCATCCAAGCCCAAAAGGACTGAAGCCATGGAATTTTTCCGCATCAAACGCGACATCCCGTTCATGCGCCATGCTTTGGTGTTCAACGTCATTTCCTTGGTCACTTTTTTGGCCGCTGTGTTTTTTCTCTTCACACGTGGGCTGCATTTGTCGGTGGAGTTCACTGGCGGCACCGTGCTGGAAGTCGGTTACGCCCAGAACGCTGATGTGGCTGCAGTTCGTGAGACGGTGGCCAAACTGGGCTTTGCCGATGTGCAAGTGCAAAATTTTGGCAGCGCCCGCGATGTGATCATTCGCCTGCCTGTTCAAAAAGGCGTGACCTCGGCTCAGCAGAGCAATCAGGTCATGGCTGCCTTGAAGGCCAAGGACCCCAGCGCCAATATGCGCCGCGCGGAGTTTGTCGGTCCGCAAGTCGGCGACGAGTTGGTGGCTGACGGACTCAAAGCCCTGGCTTTTGTGGTTGTGGGCATCATGGTTTACCTTGCTGTGCGATTCGAGTGGAAATACTCGGTGTCGGCGATCTTGGCCAACTTGCACGACGTGATCATCATCCTGGGCTTTTTTGCTTTTTTCCAGTGGGAGTTCTCACTGGCGGTGTTGGCTGCCGTTCTGGCAGTTCTGGGTTACTCGGTCAACGAGTCGGTGGTGATTTTTGACCGGATACGTGAAAATTTTCGTCGTTACCGCAAGATGAGCACGGTGGAGATCATCAACAGTGCCATTACCTCGACGATCAGCCGCACCATCATCACCCATGGATCGACCCAAATGATGGTTCTGTCCATGCTGCTCTTTGGCGGTGCCACGCTTCACTACTTCGCGCTGGCCTTAACCATTGGTATTTTGTTTGGCATTTATTCGTCGGTTTTTGTTGCGGCAGCCATTGCCATGTGGCTGGGCATCCACCGTGACGACCTGCTCAAGGGCTCAGCTTCTCGTAAAGACCACGACCCCAACGATCCCAATGCGGGAGCCACGGTCTAGTTTGAACAGGCCTCATGACTGACTCAACCGCCTTCAAGCATGCGAAAGCGCTGGGCGAGCAGATGCGCCAAGCCTTGATTGAGCGCATTGCCCAGCAGCTCGATGGCTTGCTGGTCACCGTCGGTCAAAAGCTGTCGGACCTTCTGGAAGAAGCGGCACCCTCTCGTGTATTGCAGGTCAGACAGGATGCCTGGTTCGCCTTAAATAAGGCGAAATCGGCCTGGCGTGATCAAAGTGTGGATGCCTTGCAGCAGGCCTTGCGTCCGCAAAACAGCAAGTCGCCAAGCGCACAGCGCGGCAAGCTCGAGCTGATCGAAACAGCCGCCATCGAAGACAAAATTGTGGCCTCCCGCATGGCTCTGGCAATTACGGAAGAAGCGGCAGTGCAGATCAAGGAATTGCGCAAACGCTTTGTCGCGCTCAACCAGGGCCAGGAGTTGTCCGAGGCCGATATCGTTCATCCTGAAACGCAGGTCTTGGCCATCCTCAAGGCCTGGAAGGGTGCGGGCATGACGCAGGAAGCCTGGGACCTGGTTGCAGAGGTGGTCCGTCGCTACCTGGTTCAGAAGCTGCCAGCCATTTATGACCAGTGCAACGATGATCTAGAAGCTCAGGGCGTCTCACCCATGGCCGAGCCATTGCTCAAGGTGAGAAACCCCCAGCCAGCCGCACCACCGGCGCCCGAGAAGGTGTCTGCAAAGCCAGGCGGTACGCCCGCGCCTGGCGCAGCGCCACTTGCTCAGCCGGGTGGCGCAGGCGTCAAGTTTCCAGGGCGCATGCAGCGCGCGCAGCAGCTTTTGCAACAGGTCGGTCAAATGGTGTTTGGCGCGCCGCTGTCAGCCGAGCAACAGGTGCAGCTCACGCAAGCAATGCCTGATTGGCCTGCTGGCGCTGCGACGGGTGCGGGCGCACAAGCCGCGGCCACTTTTTATCAGCCAGCCTCTGCCGGGTTGATTTCTGCAAGCTACCAGCCCATTGGCGCGGCAGCGGCCTATGACCCATCGGCAACAGGCTCGATGGTTTACCAGGCCTCACCGCAGTTGGTCCAGCAAATTGCGATGGATTTGCGCCAGCAAACAGCAGAACTTAAGCGCCAGGCTGGCAGTGATAACGAGAAAGCGATCGTCGAGCTGGTTTCCTTGATGTTTCAGGCGATCTTGCAGGAAGAGCGCATCCTCGCAGGCATTCGGGTGTGGTTTGCGCGCTTGCAGATGCCCGTGCTGCGTCTGGCTTTGGAAGATGCCGGTTTTTTCTACGATGTGAAGCACCCGGCAAGGGCGTTGATCGACCAAATGGGCTCTTGCGTGATGGGCTTTAGCGCGAGCGACATCACCGCGCAGGCGCTTGAAGCCGAGATCCGGCGCATCGTGCAGGTCATCGAGCAGTACCCCGAGACGGGTCGGCGTGTGTATGAAAAAACAGTAGAAGAATTTCAAACCTTTTTGCGCGAGCATTTGCAGGGCAATACGGCAAATCAAGAACTGCTGACGATGGCAGAGCAGCTCGAGCTGAAAGAAACGCTGACCATCCAGTACACCATTGAGCTGCGCAACCAGCTGCAGGACATACCGGTTCGGGACGAAATTCGGGACTTCCTGCTCAAAACCTGGTCCGAGGTGTTGGCGGTGGTCACCGTGCGCCAGGGTGCGCAACATGCCGAGACCCTGACCCTGAAAAAAACTGCCTCCGAATTGATTTGGGCGGCCAGTGCCAAGCCCACGCGTGCCGAGCGCGCGCATGTGATCGCGTCCTTGCCGCAAATCTTGAAAAACCTGCGTGGCGGAATGGCTTTGCTCAATGCGGATGAGGCCGTGCAGGACGAGTTGTTTCAAAGCATCAACAACGCCCTGGCGGACGCGTTCATGGCTAAGACTCAGGGCATTGACGATGCACGGATTGCGGCGCTGGCGCAGCATCTGGAGCACCTAGAGGACTTTGTCAGTGCCGATGGACTGGATGAGTTTCAAATTGACGCCCAAGCTATTGAGCAATTACTGGGCATTGAAGTGGCTGGCATGCATGTCATCAATGAAGGTGGAGATTCGCCTAGCGCTGAGATGAGCCAATGGGTCGCACAGGTCAGCCTTGGTAGCTGGTACCGTTTGTCCTACGGCGGACAGGACTTGCAGGTTCAACATGTCTGGCGCAGCCCCTTTGGGGCACTTGCATTTGTTAGCCACAACGGTGTCAGAGAGCTATCTGATGCAAACGCAGCGCATGGCGGCTTATCTGGAGGCAGGTCTTATGGAGCCACAAGAGACTGAATCGCTGACGACGCGGGCTACCCGCGACGCGATGGCCAAATTGCAAGCCCAGCCCGATCTGCTGCTGCTTTAGCTGACCTGGCGTTGAAACAGGCCGCCTGGCAGGCGCGCCACCAAGCCTTGTAATTCCAGCGTCATGAGCCCGGCCTGCAAAGCTGCTGTGGTCTGCCCGGTGCGCGCACTCAACGCGTCCAGCGAGACCGGGTCGTAGCCCAAGGCATCGAGCAAATCCTGTTCGGCGTGCGCAGCTATCGGCGTTGGAGGCGAACTGGCGGGGTTTGGGCCGGCAGATTTGGTTTGCGGCGCTAACCAGCGCATTTCTTCCAAAATATCCTGGGCTGACTCGACCAATTTGGCGCCTTGCTTGATCAGGGCATGACATCCGCGGTACTGCGCCGCGTGAATCGATCCGGGGATTGCAAAAACCTCCTTGCCTTGTTCTGAGCTTAGGCGCGCGCTGATGAGCGAGCCCGACTGCAGCGCGGCTTCGACCACCAGCGTTCCCTGCGACAAGCCTGCAATGAGCCGGTTACGCTTGGGGAAATTACCGCTCAGCGGCGCTGTACCCAGCGGGTATTCACTGATCAAAAGCCCGTTTTGCGCGACCCGATGCGCCAAGTCGAAATGGGCTTTGGGGTAAACGCGGTCAAGTCCAGTGCCGACGATGGCCACGGTGGCTGCTGTCTGTGCCTCATCGCCAAAAGCCTCGAGCGCGCCTTCATGCGCGGCACCGTCAATGCCCAAGGCCAGGCCACTGACCACGGTCAGACCAGACTGGACCATGGCCTTGGCAAACTGCCTTGCATTGACCAGGCCTTGTGGCGTTGGATTGCGGCTGCCCACGATGGCCAGGCACGCCTCGCTTCGGATCACCATGGCAGGGCTTGCCGCATCTTGCGGGCTGAACCCGGCCTGGCCCAGCAGGTACAGCATCAGAGGAGGATCGTCCAGGTTTAGCAACGCGCTCGGGTAATGGGCGTCCCCGAGCACAGCGATACGCCGTTTTTGCCCCGAACTTTTTCCCTCTTCGAGCCAGGCCTCTGTTTGAGCCAGGGTGGACGCAAGTGCTTCAGGCTCGGCTTGCATCGCCTGCACTTGCGTCGGGCTCAAGACCTGTGCCAGCGCAGTGCGGGTTTGTTGCCAGATGGTTTGCGGCAAACCGAAAGCAGTCAGCAGTTTGCGAGCACCCTGGTTGCCAAGCCCTGGCGTGAGCGACAGGCGCAGCCACGCGCTGAGCTCGTCATGCTGCATTGAGCGCCTCAGCTGGGGTTTTGCAGGCGATCGCCCACCTTAACGCCCCGGGTGATTTCCAGGATCAAGGCGTAAGAGACCTTGTCAAAAGGCCGAAAGACCATGACCAGGCCGTTGCGCTCATCGGGCAGCTTGATCTGCGTTTTTTGCGGATCGGTGCTGTCGATTAGGCGCGCGCCATCGTTGAGCACAGACAAAACTTGCCCAGGTTTGAGTCCGTCAGCCAGGCCCTTGTTAATGACCACCACCTGATTCTGAGCCGCATTGGCTACGGCGCTGCCGTAGACCGACACCACCCGCGCTTGCACACTGCCTTTGCCAGCGTGCGGCGTGTAGCTCTGGATATCGGGTGGGGGCTCAGGGACAAGACGGTCGCCAACCCGAATTTCTTCCTTGGCTGCGACGATGTCGATGGTCGCTGGCGTGATGTTCTCAACGGGTTTGCCGTCTTTGCCAGTACTGCTTTGGCTGCTTTCGCTACGCATGAGTAGCGCGCGGCCAATGTACTGTGCCTCGTAGCCCAAGATGGCGCCGGTTTCGGGGTCTTTCAGCGCGCGCGCATTGCGAAAGATCCGGTAGGCCTTGTGTTTTTTCTGGGGGTCATCGATCAGGTCTTTGCCAGATCCACTGCGTGCATAGGCGCGATCGCCCCGAGTCAGCAGAACACGGGCATCTTGCGCAGCGACGATACGCGGTGCCTGACTCAGGCCTTCTTCACCCAGAATGATGGGCTCACTTAAAAATGGCTCAATCAGTCGGCTGTCCAGAGTCGGCAATGCGTTGTCTGTCAGCGCAGTGATACGTGTTTTGGGCGAAAGACGAACCTGCGCCAGGTTAGCGCCGTCTTCAGCGCCTTGGCCGGTGCTTAAGCCCAGGGTGGCACGACCGTCTTTGATCGTGAGCACCAGCTTTTGCCCAGGGTAAATCAGGTGTGGGTTACGGATTTGATCGAGATTCATGCCCCAAAGTTCAGGCCAACGCCAGGGCGAATTCAGAAACAATTTTGAAATGGCCCACAGCGTATCGCCCTTGACCACCACGTGCTCTTTGGGCGCGTCGGGTCGGATATCGGCCAGAGGCACCCCTTTGGTGGCCACAGACTCCGCGGTGGCACGTTGCTGTGGGGTGATCGGGTATTTTTGCGCCTGGCTTGCAGCGGGCACAAGGGCGAGCAACGCTGCAATCAAGCTCGCGCTGCTGCAGATTACGTGGCGGACAGGTGTTTTCATGTTGCCTCTGTTACCTTGTTGGCCTGACAGTGAACCCGCCATGCCACTGCGTGCCCGTGGGACTTGTGGTCACGTGCGAGCTGTGGGGCGTGGAATATTGCGAAAATACTACCACTACTGTTCGCTGAATTGGGCAAACTGCACACTTTTCTCAAAGAGTTCACACTCACTCTACCATTGAATTTACATGGCCCTGCTACCCATACTTTGCTACCCTGACCCTCGTCTGCACACGGTCGCCAAGCCCGTTGCGCAGGTGGATGCGCGCATTCAGAGCCTGGTGGCGGATATGCTGCAAACCATGTATGAGGCGCAGGGCATAGGACTTGCTGCCACCCAGGTCGATGTGCACGAACGCCTGATCGTCATCGATGTTTCAGAAGATCGCGATTCGCCCATGGTGTTGATCAACCCCAGGGTGTTGTGGGTTAGCGAGCAGACGCACGTTAACGAAGAAGGCTGTTTGTCGGTGCCAGGCATCTATGACAGCGTGGTGCGCCATGACGCCATTCGGATCGAGGCTATGGACGAGAAGGGCCAGCGCCGGGAGGTGCAGGCGCAGGGTTTGCTGGCTGTTTGTATCCAACATGAAATGGACCATCTGCTTGGCAAGGTGTTCGTGGAATACCTCTCGCCACTCAAGCGCAATCGCATCAAAACCAAGCTGGTCAAGGCCAAGCGCGAGGAGCGTGCATGAGGCTGGCTTTTGCCGGCACCCCTGAATTTGCGGCCCAGGCGCTCGATGCCTTGATCAAGGCAGGGCATGAAATTGTGTTGGTGATGACCCAGCCCGATCGCCCCGCCGGACGCGGCCTGAAGCTTCAGCCCTCTGCAGTCAAGGCCCTGGCACTGAAGGCCCAGCTTGCGTTGATTCAGCCGCAAGGCTTGCGTCTCGATGGACCTTATGGTGAGGATGCAAGAGCCGCTCAGACCGCGCTAGCTGCTGCGGCCCCTGATGCCATCGTGGTGGCCGCTTATGGTCTGATCTTGCCGCAGTGGGTGTTGTCTATTGCGCCAAGGGGCTGCCTGAATATCCATGCCTCCTTGCTGCCGCGCTGGCGCGGTGCGGCGCCGATTCAGCGTGCGATTGAAGCGGGTGACGCGTACAGTGGTGTGTCCATTATGCAAATGGATGCAGGCCTGGACACCGGAGACGTTTTGTTGATGCAGTCCCTGCCAATCCAGCCCAGCGACACCAGCAGCAGCTTGCACGACAAACTTGCCGTGATGGGCGCCGCACTGATGGTGCGTGCCCTCTCGCAGCTGCCCGATTTGCAGCCGCAAAAGCAAGCCCCAAGTGGCGTCACCTATGCAGCCAAGATCGAGCGTGCTGAAGCTGCCATCGATTGGAGCGAGCCGGCGGATGTCATTGAGCGGCGCATTCGTGCTTTCAATCCTTTCCCAGTGGCTACCACCCAGCTGGCAGACGCAGTCCTGAAAGTCTGGTCGGCGCAGGTGGCGCCCGAGCAATCGGTGCCAGATGCCTTGGCGCCTGGCAGTGTGATGGAAGTCTCGCCCGCGGGCATCAAGGTGCTCACGGGCAATGGCGCGCTCTTGCTCACCGAGCTGCAGCGGGCCGGAGCCCGGCGCATGCCGCCGCCAGATTTTTTGCGTGGCTGCCCAATTGAGCGCCACAGCCGCCTGGCCTGACTGACCCCCACATGTTTATTTTTCCGCAGCGGTATCGGCATCCGGCCTTCAGGCTGGGTGCGCAACATGCCATGGGCGCCTCCCCGGGCTTTGCGGCCTGGGGCTTGATGACGGGTGTGGCCATGGCCAACTCAGGACTGAGCTTGGTGGAGTCCCTGTCCATGGCTTTGCTGGTGTACGCCGGCAGTTCCCAGCTTGCAGCACTGCCCCTGATTGCCGCGGGCGCGCCTTTGTGGGTCATTCTGGCAACGGCGGCTTGTGTGAATTTGCGTTTTGTCGTTTTCAGCATTCATTTACGTCCCTATGTCATGCACATGCCGCTTTGGCAGCGTGTGCTCACCGGCTACCTGACCACAGATTCGAGCTACGTGATGTTTGTTGGGCGTTATGAACACCCCGGACGTGACACCAAGAGCCTGGATGAACAGCAGGCCTATTTGTCCGGGCTTTGCGCGGTGGTCTGGCTGGCCTGGATGGGTGCCTGCCTGCTGGGGGTGGTGGTGGCGCATGCGATCCCGCTGTCTTGGGGCCTGGGTTTTGCCGGACTGCTGGCCCTGTTGGGTATTGCGTACTCCCTGGCTTCTAGTCGGCTGCGTTGGGTGAGCGCTG
>JAURGS010000083.1:0-2202 GCA_030833685.1 Rhodoferax sp.
TAGCCCGCGCGGCGCAAAGCCATTTTGACGGCACTGCGAAACAGCACCATGTTGTCGGCAGCGCGCAGGGCGTCATCTACATCAAACACCGCTTCGACCTGCGAGGGGCCAAACTCCAGCTCCAAAGATACCAGCGGTAAACCGAGCGCCTGCGCGGTGTGCTGCACGATGCGCAAGGGTTCCTCAGCCATGTCCAGCCACACCTCGCTCAGCAGGGCGTAACCCGGGTGGATCATCTGCACCTGTGGCGGCTCACCGGGCCAGTGGGCTTGCACGGGGTCAAGCTGCGGGGTCGTATCGGTGATTCGGTAAATGTGAAACTCCACCTCGAGTCCGCAGCGCATGGCATAGCCTGCCTGCTGCAGCCTGCCCAGTGCGCGCTGTAAGACACGGCGCGTGTCCAAAGCAACGGCGCTGCCGTCTTCAAACCAGGGCTGCGCTCGCACCCAGCCCACACCTTGGGCCCACGGCAGCTGAACAAAGCTGCAGGGATCGGGCAGCAAGATAAGGTTATTGGCCTGGCCAAAGCCCGCCAGATTTTCAGTGCCACCAGGCTCAAAAACTTTGAAGGCGGTTCGATCCGAGCTGTCTTTGAGCATCAGGGTGCTGACCATGCTGATGCCATCTCTCAAGACCTTTTCCAGCTGGGAAGCGACCACTGCTTTGCCCCTCACCAGGCCATGCACGTCGCACCAGCCGATTCGCACCATATCGACACCAGCGTCTTTGACTCGCGCCAGCAAGTCTTCAGTAGCATGTTCGCGGGCGTCGTCATGAAGGCCGCAGCGCTGTGCAAAAAAACTCATACCGGTCGCGCGCCTGCTTCTTTTTTGGCCGCTGTGTGAGCCTCGGCTCGCCTCATGGCTCGGACACTTTGGCCGGAACTTCGCTAGGCTGGTACCACGGGCAGTGGTCGCGCCGCGCTTGCGCTTGCTGCTTCCACCAGGTGGCCCAGGCGCCTGCAGGCGCAATGCCGTCCACCGTATCCGGGCCCGTCATGCTGGTACTCGAACTGGCATCGGCCATACCTGGTGGCGTGCGCCCGGCCTGCACCGCCTCAATAGCCGAGAGCAACATGCGCCGGTTGGCCATGATGACCTTGTCGCTGGTGCCCAGGTGCTCACGGGTGCGGTCCTGGATCGGGCCCATGCTCTCCACAGCCCACTGGTCGTGCACGTTGATGTCGTCTTCACCCATGCCTAAAAACGTGCTGGTGCGCTGCTCAGCCGCGCTGTAGCCCCAGCTGTTGTGGCGCCCGGCCTTAGGCAGGTAGTCGGGCAGTGTGATGTATTGCAAACGTTGCGCGCGCATGGCCTCTTTATCCACCGGTTCACCATAACTGGTGAAAAACGCGTACCAATAGGTGTGCGTGTCATCCACCGGCACATGCATTTGGGTAATGGTCATGGTGGCCGAGAGCGGAATCACAAAGGTGTGCGGAAAGATGCCGTGGGTCACACGCACATGGGTGAGTTGCTCGCTCATCGGCCGCAATGTGGTGATCTGCAGTCCCCAAGGCATTGGCTGCGAGCTGATATCCGGCTTGTGAAACTCGCGCATCACCCGGGTCATCGGCCACTGCTCGCCAGCCACGTCGCCCAGGCTGGCACTGCGAAACTGTTTCCCCGCAGCATTGTTGCCCACGTTTTGCAGGGGTGCGTCGTTGAGAAAGCGGTGCAAAAACGAGGTGTGAGCAGGGTCCAGGCCAACCTCGACGGCCTGCAACCAGTTGCAATGCCACAGCCCTTTGAAGGCAAACACGTGGCTAACTGGTGCGACAAAGCAGTCAAAGCCCGGCAGGGGTGGCGCCTTGCCCGGCTCACCCAGCCAGGCAAACAACACACCCGCGCGCTCAAGCACCGGGTAGCTGGCCTGTTTGACGCGCTCACAAAGCTTGCTGCCTGCGGGCTCGGCAGGTGTGTCCAGACAGCGACCGGTGGCATCAAACTTCCAACCATGAAACGGACAACGCACACCGTCGCCCTCAAAGCGGGCAAAGGCCAGGTCAGCGCCCCGGTGCGGGCAGTCACGATCGAGCAAGCCCCAGCGGCCCTGCTCGTCCCTGAACAGCACAAAGTCTTGGCCTAGCAAGCGCACCGCCTTGAGCGGGCGCTGGTCCATGCGGGGATCCAGCGTCGCATCGAACTCGTCCAACAGCGCTACTGGCTGCCAGTAATGGCGCAGCAAAGCGCCGCACGGCGT
>JAURGS010000083.1:2301-9850 GCA_030833685.1 Rhodoferax sp.
CTGCGGACCAACGCGGGTTAACAGCTCATTGTGTTGTGCTTGCATGAAAGACTCTACCCACAATCAACATCGGAGGGCATCGTAGCGCGAAATGTAGCTAGCCCCAGGCACACGGTAGCGCCTGATATCAAGACCGGAGTCCGCCAGTCGCTCAAACCAACCCATTGACGAGGCGACGCTAGAGGTTGGTGCGTAGCGACCAGATCTCCGGAAACAGAACCACGTCGAGCATACGTCGCAAGTAGCTCACGCCACCCGTTCCCCCTGTGCCCCGCTTAAAGCCAATAACCCGCTCGACGGTGGTCACATGGCGAAAACGCCAAAGCCTGAAGGCGTCTTCCAGATCGGTCAACTCTTCGCCCAGCTGGTACAGGTCCCAGTGCTGTTCGGGATTGCGGTAGACGCAAAGCCACGCAGCCTCCACCTCGGAGCTGGCCACATAGGGCTCCCGCCAGTCACGGTTCAGATGCGTGGCTGGCAGCTTCAGGCCACGACGGGCGAGCAGTTGCAACGCTTCGTCGTACAACGAGGGTTGCTCATAAGCCTGCATCACTTTTTCATGAAGGTCGGCGCGGTGCGCATGGGGCTTGAGCATGGCGGCATTCTTGTTACCCATGGCAAATTCGACGCAGCGGTATTGCCAGCTTTGAAAGCCGCTTGAGCCGCCCAGGTAGGGTCGGATCGCACTGTATTCGGGCGGGGTCATGGTCGCCAGAACGTCCCAGGCATGTACCAACTGCTCGAGGATGCGCGAAACCCGAGCCAACATCTTGAACGCATCGGGCAAAACATCATTGTGGATGTGGCGCATGGCACCATGCAGCTCATGGAGCATCAGCTTCATCCACAACTCACTGGTCTGGTGCTGGATGATGAAGAGCATTTCATTGTGGTTGTCTGAGCGCGGCTGCTGCGCTCTCAAGAGGGCGTCCAGCTGCAGGTAGTCACCGTATGTCATCTGATCGCGGTAATCAAGCCACGCACCCTCGTCGGCAACGATTTGCTCACCCTGGCTTTTCTGACTTGGGTTCATGATCGCCTTCAAGTAACCAATTGACGTTGGGCAAAGCGGCTGGCCTTCCATTGACCGCTTTGCATCACCTCGCAAAGTTGATCAACCGCATGCCATATGTCCGTAAACCCGACATACAAAGGCGCAAAGCCAAACCGAAGAATCTCGTCCTCCCCTTTTTGGCCTGCCGCTCTGAAGTCACCCACCACACCACGTTCGATCAGCGCTTGCACAATGGCATAGCCTCCCTCCGCGCGGGTCAAGCTGACCTGAGAACCGCGACGCGACGAATCACGCGGGGTGGCCAGGCCAAAGCCATGTTCGACCAGCCGCTGATCGAACAGGTCAATGAAAAGTGAACTCAGTGCCAACGACTTGGTCCGCAGTGCCGCCATGCCCCCCAAAGGCTCCGCAACCAAAACGCTGTCTAAGCCACAGTCAAGCGCTATCAGGCTCAGAACGGGTGGTGTGCCGCTTTGAAACCGGGTGATGCCCGATGCGGGCTGATAGTCGGGCTTGAAGGCAAAGGGTTCTGCATGCCCCCACCAACCCGCCAGGGGCTGCCAAAACCGGTCGGTGTGGCGCGGGTGTGCCCACACAAAGGCTGGCGCTCCCGGGCCGCCGTTGAGGTATTTGTAGCCACAGCCCACGGCAAAGTCGGCTTCGCCACGGTGCAAGTCCAGCGCCACGGCGCCAATGCTGTGCGCCAGGTCCCAGACCGTTAACACGCCAACCGCATGAGCGGCTTTGCCCACAGAAGCCATGTCGTACATCTCGCCGCTGCGGTAGTTCACGTGGGTGAGCGCCAGCACTGCGACCTCGTCGCTGAGCTGCGCGATTATTTCTGGCGCATCCAGTAATTGAAGTTCGAGTTTGTGCTGTCGACACAGTGACTCCATGATGTACAGATCAGTCGGGAAACTGAGCCGCTCTGACAGCACAACCCGGCGCGTGGGATTCTCAGCAACGGCCATTTGCATGGCAACGCTGAGAACCTTGTACAGATTGACCGACGTGTTGTCTGCCACCACCACTTCACCGGGACGGGCACCCAGCAAGCGTGCGATCTTGTCCCCCACGCTATGCGGCAGTTGGGCCCAACCGGCTTTGTTCCAACTACCAATCAGCCCCTGGCCCCATTGCTCTACCAGTGCGTGCTGAACGCGCGCTTTCGCAGCCTTGGGCAATGCCCCCAAGGAATTGCCATCGAGGTAGACCATGCCCTGCGGTAGCGCAAACTGCTCGCGCAGCGCGCGCAAAGGGTCCGCCTGATCAAGGGCTTGGCAGTCGTCGAGGGTGATCCGTAAAGTATTGGCCATAAAGTTAACAATTTACAGCAGCCGCGTGCCATCGGGAAACCAACGGCGCTGTCGTGCGGGCATTGTGCCTTGCGTTAGCCAACCCAGAGTTCAACTTCAGGAACCCAGCCAAGCGGGCCTAGCGCTTGGAGCACACGCCGTACGGAAATTCTGTTGACCAGACCCTGTGCCAACCCTAAACTGGGCGGCGTCGCTCCATCTAAGAGATTAAGCCTGACAAAAACGGGGTCGGGCTCTGTTGCGACCAACTCAGTACATCTATGTTTTCAACTTTTGAACAGGCATCATCATGAAGAGATTTAATGTCAGACGGGCGTCCACCCCCATGGTTGCTGTAGTGGTATTGCTGATGGCCGGTTGTGCTGGCTATGGAACTATGCAAGGCCCCTCAGCCCAAGCAACCATTGCACCAACCTCGGTGGCAGCAGCGGCAGGCATGAAGCCTGAGGGTACGGTGCGTTTTGTTCAACACGGCTCAAACGTCATGGTCACCGGCAAGATCAGCGGTCTCAAGCCCAATGGCGTGCATGGATTTCATGTGCATGAAGCAGCAGACTGCTCGGGCGATGGCCTGGCCACCAAAGGTCACTTCAACCCAGACGGGCAACCCCATGGCATGCATGGCGGTGGCGCCCACCATGTCGGAGACTTACCCGCCCTGCAGGCGGACGCCAACGGGGTGGCCAGCGTTAACTTCATGGCCACCAAGATCACGGTGGCAGCTGGCGCGGCCAGTGTAGTCGGGCGCGGTCTGGTCATTCACCGTGACGCCGATGACTACAAAACACAACCCACGGGCAATGCCGGGCCGCGCCCTGGCTGCGCTGTCATCAAGGCGGGCTGATGAGGCTGCGTCCTGTACGCCGGCCAGAGCAAAGTGCCGCTGGTTTCAGCGCGGCAAGGCCGTGACCTTCAAGATCCTGTTCCTGGGCATCGGCAAGATCGGCCTGCCCATGGCACGCCATCTGCATTCGGCTGGGCATGCCGTGCTTGCCTATGACATTGACCCCGCACGCATGCGCCTGGGCGAGGATGCCGGCCTCCATTTGGCGCCAAGCGCTGACGCCGCGGTGCAGCAAGCCGATGTGGTGGTGTCATCACTGCCCCACGATGCAGCGCTGCTAGAGCTTGCAAGCTGGTTGCGCAGCAAGGGCCACGCTGGCCAGGCCTGGGTCGACACCAGCACGGTGTCCCTGGCGGGCTCAGCCCATGCCGCCCAGGAGGTCGCGCAAGCGGGTATCGAGCATTTGCGTGTGACCATTTCGGGCAACAACCACATGGCCGAGGCGGCCCAGGTGACGGTACTGGCCTCTGGCGCGCAAGACCTGTACCAGCGCTTGAAGCCCATCTTGCAATGTTGGGGGCCTGCGCAGTTTTATCTGGGTCCAGCCGAACAGTCACGCCTGATGAAGCTGGTGCTCAACCTGATGGTTGTCCAGACCAGCGCCATGCTTGGCGAAGCCTTGAACCTGGGGCAGCGCGGCGGCCTGGCCTGGCAAAGCATGTGGGAGGTGATTGGCGCCAGCGCGGTTGGCTCTCCGATTGTGAAGGCCAAAGCCGTACAGCTCAAAGCGCATGACTACACCCCAACCTTCACCGTGCACCAGATGATGAAAGACGTCGGTCTCATGTTGCAGGCGGGCGCTGATCTGCACGTTGCCTTACCGCAGCTGGCGCTGACCCAGCAGCAAATGCAGCAGGCCATTGCACAAGGCGATGGCGAGCTCGATTACGCCGCCATCATCCGGGTCATGACGCGCGCCTGCGGACAAACGCCGCCTTAGCAATTCATCTTGCAGCCCTAAGGCTAGCCTGCGGCTTGCGGCTTTTTAGCCGGCAAGGCAACACCGTTCGCCGGTTATTGCCATTTCTTTCAAGGTGTGTTTGCCTTGGCTCAATTCCGCGCCTCCAAAATCTTGCATCCGCTTGCTGCAAGTGCTATGACTGGCTCAGACCAGCTGCCAAAGTGTGAGAAAGGAGGAACATCATGCGTTGGCAAGCCTTTCTTGGTGGGGCGGGGGCTCTTTTGGGCTTATGGAGCGCCAGCGTGCTGGCGCAGCCCGTCTGTTCATTCAAAAATCTGCAGGTCGTCGCGGCCAGTTAGCTCGATGCCACAGCAGTGTGCGAAGGCGCATCGCGCGCACTGTGGTTTCTTGACGAACATGGCTTGAGCCTAAAAGAGCCCGTGGTGCTCCATGTCAGTCCTGTGCTGCCCAAGAAGCACCCCCAAGACGGCGGCGGGCGTCTATCTGAGTGAGTCGCGCCAGATCCACATGCTGTCCTTCAGTGCCTTTCAGAAATTTGAAAACTGGTTCAAAACACCGATCAATCGCGACACTTACATCGGGCTGGCTACGCACGAATTCGCACATGCCATCACAGACAGCCACTTCAAGGTCGATAAGCCCAGCGTGCATGCCCGCGAATACCTGGCTTACGTCACCTTGTTTGCAACCGTGCCAACACGACAGCGAGAACAAATGCTTTTAGCCCTGCCCGGCCAGACGCCCAAAGACGAAGCACGCTTGTCCCTGATGGTCTATCTGATGGACCCTATGTTCTTTGGGGCACAGGCGTACCGCCACTTCATGAGTCTCAGCCACCCAGCTCAAATTGCCTTCCTGGACGCTGTGCTGAGTGGCAAAGTGTTCGCTGACTGATTGAGCTGGGCCACACCAGGCCAGAGCCTAGTTCGCCTCAGGCTGTCGTAAGAAGCGAAAGTCGCAACCCTGCTCGGCTTGCAAGACCTCTTGCATATGCAGGCGACCATAGCCACGCGTTTGCGCCAAAGTTGGTAATTGCGTATGTGCCTGTTCGCTACGACGTTGCGCCAACGTCGCCTCGTCAACCAGAAGCTGCAAGCTGGCCTGGGCAACGCTCAGGTGGATGTGGTCACCGTCTCGCACCAGGCTCAAAGGCCCACCCTCAGCAGCCTCAGGACTGATGTGCAAAACAATGGTTCCATAAGCCGTGCCGCTCATGCGTCCGTCCGAGATGCGAACCATGTCGCGAAGACCTTGCGCAGCGAGCTTCTTCGGAATCGGAATCAAGCCCGCCTCGGGCATGCCTGCACCCTTGGGGCCAATGCCCCGCAACACCAGCACATCGTCGGCTTTCACATCCAGATCGGGGTCATCGATCCGTCGGGCCATGTCCTCCAAGCCGTTAAACACCACGGCCCGACCGGTGTGCTCCAGCAACTTCTGGGTTGCTGCTACGGGCTTGATCACCGCACCCTGCGGCGCCAGGTTGCCACTGAGCCAGCGAAGTCCACCGCTGGGATAAATCGGGTTGTTGCGCTGGCGAATCACCACCGCCTCTGATGGCGCTTCCAGCCCAGAGAGCCGGTCATTCAAGGTATCGCCAAACACCGTGTCGATGTCCAGGTGAAAAAGGTCTTTGAGTTCGGCGAGCACCCGCACCAGGCCACCGGCTTCGTGAAAGTCCGGCATATAGCCCTCACCGCCGGGCTTGAGATCCACCAACACCGGGGTTTTGTCGGCCATCGTGTTGAATTCATTGGGGTCCAGCGCCATGCCCACACGCCCGATCATGGCGGCCATGTGCACCAAGGCATTGGTCGAGCCGCCAATTGCCAACAGCGTGGTCAATGCGTTGTGCAGCTGCTTCTTGGTGAACGCTGGCATGGCCACGTCGCCCCGCGCCAATCGCGCTGCTGCGTAGCCCGAGCGCTCGGCGATACGCAGCCGATCAGCTGAGACCGCAGGTGCGCTGGCCGCCCCAGGCACAGTCAGTCCCATAGCCTCCACCACGCAGGCCATGGTGCTGGCCGTGCCCATCACCGAGCAGGTACCGACCGAAGGTACGAGGTGATTGTTGGCGTCATCAATCTGCGTCTGGGTGAGCCGGCCGGCACGAAAGTCGGCCCACAAACGACGGCAGTCAGTGCAAGCACCCACGCGCTCACCACGCCAGCGCGAAGACAGCATGGGCCCCGTGGGCAGCACGACAAAGGGCTTACCGGCAGACAGCGCGCCCATCACCTGCGCAGGTGTGGTCTTGTCGCAGCCACCAATAAGCACTACCGCGTCCATGGGCTGGGCTTTGATCATCTCTTCGGTGTCCATCGCCATCAGATTGCGCAGATACAAGCTGGTCGGCGCGGCAAAGGACTCGTGCAGCGAGATAGTTGGAAACACCACCGGCAGGGCGCCTTGCATCATGACGCCGCGCTTGACGGCTTCAATCAGCTGCGGTGCATTGCCATGACAAGGGTTGAAATCGCTGCCCGTGTTGACGATGCCTACGATGGGCTTGGCCAGGTCTTCGTCAGACAAACCAGCGCCCTTGATAAAGGCCCGACGTAAAAACAGCGCAAAGTCGCGGTCACCGTAATTCACGGTGCCAGCCGATAGGCCTTTGGCCGGCGGGTTCGATGACTTGGACAAAACTAACCCCTTACAACAAAAAACACACTGGCTGCCATGATCGTCATGGTCAGGATGTTAGCTTGCGCCAGCCTGTCGCAACTGCTGAGAAACCCACTCTTAGCGCGGTAACCGCACGATCCCATTTGATACCGGTAGCACCAACGGTCATGCGCGAAGCAGACGGTGCTGAAGAATTGGGCTACGTAGCCTTGGGTCGCGCTCGACAGAACTGCAGAACAGTTTAGCGTTCGCATTAGCCAGGCAGCCCCGGCAGATTTGTCCGGGCGAAGCTAATTTTTTCACTACTGACAATGCGTTAAAGCCGTGTTAAAGTGACCGCGATTATCGATCGATCAATAGCTCTTGCAGCATCAGCTAATCAGGGCAACATCATCAAAGGACGACGACAGCATGGGCATTCGATTCCTTGACCACCTGCTCATCATGACCCACGACCCCGAGGGCACTCGCGACTGGTTTTGCAAGAACTTGGGCTTTCGCGATGGGGATCATCCGGACTTCGGGTTTCCCGTCTACTGGCTGTACATCGGCGATCAGGCGGTACTGCACATTACCAAGGCCCGCCACTCCGCCCACCAAAACACCTACATGAAAGCGCCGACAGACAAAGACGGCGAAGATTTCTCTGCCGCAGGTGCACCGGGCTCGGGTCGCATCGATCATTTCTGCCTGAACTGCGATGACCTCAAGGGTGTGATTGAGCGACTCAGCGCCAATGGCGTAGAGTTCAGCGAGCGCAAAGCACAGAATTCGCAGACCTACCAGTTGTTCATGCGCGAGCCGGTCAACGGAATCAAGATCGAGCT
>JAURGS010000084.1 GCA_030833685.1 Rhodoferax sp.
ACGGCATTGATGGCCAGATTTACATCCTGCAAGCGCGCCCGGAGACTGTCAAGAGCCAAGCCGGCGGCAAGGTGGAGCACCGCTACGCGCTCAAAGGCAGCAGCAAGGTGCTTGTCGAGGGGCGGGCGATCGGTCAAAAGATTGGTACAGGCCCCGTGCGGGTCGTGCACGACCTCAGCGAGATGGACAAGGTGCAGCCCGGCGACGTGTTGGTGACCGACATGACCGACCCCAATTGGGAGCCGGTGATGAAGCGGGCCTCGGCAATCGTCACCAACCGGGGCGGGCGCACTTGCCACGCGGCCATCATTGCACGTGAGCTGGGCATTCCAGCGGTGGTGGGTTGCGGCAATGCTGACCAAATGCTGGCCGACGGCATGATGGTGACGGTCAGCTGTGCAGAGGGCGACACGGGCATGATTTACGAGGGCCTTTTGGAGACCGAGGTCACCGAGGTCCAGCGCGGCGAAATGCCAGACATCCCGGTCAAGATTGCGATGAACATCGGCAATCCGCAACTGGCCTTTGATTTTTGCCAGTTGCCCAACGCCGGTGTGGGGCTTGCGCGACTGGAGTTCATCATCAACAACAACATCGGTGTGCACCCAAAGGCCATCCTGGACTACCCCAATGTGGATGCCGACTTGAAAACAGCGGTGGAATCCGTTGCGCGTGGTCATGCCAGCCCAAGGGCTTTTTATGTTGACAAGGTTGCCGAGGGCGTAGCCACGATTGCGGCGGCGTTCTGGCCCAAGCCGGTGATTGTTCGTCTGTCTGACTTCAAGAGCAACGAGTACCGCAAACTGGTTGGCGGCAGCCGCTACGAGCCCGAGGAAGAGAACCCGATGCTGGGCTTTCGCGGCGCAGCGCGCTATTTGTCGCAGGACTTTGTTGAGGCCTTTGCCATGGAGTGCGAGGCGCTCAAGCGTGTTCGCGACGAGAACGGTTTGACCAACGTCGAACTGATGGTGCCGTTTGTGCGCACCTTGGGTCAGGCCGAGCGGGTTTTGGCCTTGCTCGCCAGCAAGGGCTTGCGTCGGGGTGAGAACGGACTGCGCATCGTGATGATGTGCGAGGTCCCGAGCAACGCCATCCTCGCCGAGCAATTCCTGGAGCATTTCGACGGCTTCTCCATTGGCTCCAACGATTTGACGCAGCTCACCTTGGGGCTGGATCGCGACTCGGGCATGGAGCTGCTGGCAGCTGACTTTGACGAGCGAGACCCGGCAGTAGAGGCGCTCATCGAGCGCGCGATCAGCGCCTGCCTGAAGCAAGGCAAGTATGTCGGTATCTGTGGCCAGGGGCCTAGTGACCACCCTGATTTTGCGCGCTGGTTGGTTAAACAAGGCATCACTTCACTGTCCCTGAACCCTGATACGGTGATCGCGACCTGGAAAGAACTGGCCAACTGAAGAACAGGCCCAAGGCGCCCTCGTTGGGCGCTTGAACCGGGCCACTGGGGTGAGCTATTAGGGAAAACACTTAGCATTTCACGTCGCTAAGCGTGATTTTTCGCTAGGACAAGGGCGATAAACCAGTACATAATCCGGCAAATTTTTGCGGGGGACTGATGCTATTGCTGGCGAACGTCGTGAAACTGGTGGCAGAGATCGCGCTCATGGCGATGTTGGGCCAGTGGGTGCTTGGCTTGCTGGCCGGTTCGCGCAAAGAGCGCAATATCTTCTACCAGGTGCTGCAAATCGTCAGTCGGCCCTTTGTGGCGCTGGCCAGAGTGGTCAGTCCCAGTTTTGTTCTGGACCGTCACGTTCCCCTGATCGCTTTCTTGATGTTGGTCTTTCTTTGGCTGGGCGCAACGGTCTACCGGATCAAGACCTGCGTCGAAATTGGCGTGGAGTACTGCAAGTGAGTGATCCGCTGACTTATTGGGTGCTCAAATGGCAGGCAATTGCCTGTTTGGTCTTCAACCAAAGAGCAGCGGCACTGAACCGGTTTCTTGAAATGCAGGTTTTGCGCCCAGGCGATGTCTACGCCATGAGCAGCCAAGCCCATTTGCTGGCCCAGATGGGCGAAAAAGCCCAGGCCATTGAAGTACTGCAGGCGCTGACCAAGCGACACCCCGACAATGCTTCGGCCTGGTTCAATCTGGGTTTTTTAATGGAAGAAGCGGGCCAGCAGGCGCGCGCCGAGTCGGCCCTGCGAAAAGCGGTCGAACTCAACCCCAAACTTGACCGGGCTTGGTATGGCCTGGCCTTGGTGTTAATCCATGACAAGCGCTACGACGAAGCGGTCATAGCGCTTAAGAAAAATACAGAATTGCAGCCCATGAGCCCATACGGCTGGTACCAGCTGGCTCGGGTCCATGTTGATCGGGACGAAACCAAAGAGGCGGTGAAGATCATTCGCCATCTCAAAGGTTTTGAGCCCAAGTTCGCCGCCCAGTTAGAGCGGGAAACTGGGCTGAAAAGCCCTCAGGTTTCCTGAGCTGACATGGGGCGAGAAGGTGACCGTTGTGTTGGGGGGTCATCGAAGACGACGCGGTTGGGTTTGCAAGCCAGGTGGCAACGCCTGGTAACCGCGATCCGCCCGAAAGGGTTTTGTAAAAGGAAGGATGTGCAGGCATGGAGTTGACTGAATCTCATCGCCACTACTGGCGTAAAAACCTCAATATCACCGGCATTTTGTTGGTGATTTGGTTTCTTGTGACTTTTGGGGTGGGCTACTTCGCTCGCGACCTGAGTTTCACATTCTTTGGCTGGCCGTTTAGTTTTTGGGTCGGAGCGCAGGGTGCCTTGGTCACTTACGTGGCAATTATTTGGTACTACGCCCGCTACATGAACAAACTGGACATCGAGCACGGTGTGCAGGAAGACGAGGAGTAAAACATGGCTGGATTTTTTGACACGGGTACGGATGCTGCGGGCACGCAGGCTTTCAAAAAAGGCCTGAATAAGGTTTACACCTGGTACACGGGCGGCTTTTTGGTCTTCGTGGTCGCCTTGGCGATCCTGGAGCAAATGGGTCTGCCTCGGCAGTGGATTGGTCTGATCTTCTTGCTGGCGACCATTGGTCTGTATGCCGGTATCGGGATCATGAGCCGAACCACGGATGCGGCGGAATACTATGTCGCCGGGCGACGGGTCCCTGCTGTTTACAACGGCATGGCAACTGGCGCGGACTGGATGTCGGCGGCCTCCTTCATCGGGATGGCCGGCACGCTGTACCTGACCGGTTATGGCGGCCTGGCCTTCATCATGGGTTGGACGGGCGGCTATTGTCTGGTGGCTTTGTTTCTTGCGCCCTACATGCGCAAGTTCGGCCAGTTCACAGTACCGGACTTCCTCGGTGAGCGCTATGGCGGCAACCTGCCTCGCTTTATCGGCATCTTGGCGGCCGTTCTGTGCTCATTCACCTATGTGGTGGCGCAGATCTATGGTGTTGGCCTGATCACGGCTCGCCTGACTGGCGTGGCCTTTGAGCTGGGAATTTTCCTGGGTCTGGGCGGTATCCTGGTCTGTTCCTTCCTGGGCGGTATGCGCGCAGTGACCTGGACGCAGGTTGCGCAGTACATCATCCTGATTGTTGCCTACCTGATTCCGGTGGTCTGGCTGTCGGTTAAGCAAACCGGTGTGCCGGTGCCGCAGGCCGTCTACGGCTATCAGCTGCAAAAGGTGACAGAGCAGGAAAAGCGCCTGACCAATGACCCCAAAGAGTTGGAAGTGCGCGCAATCTTCAAACAGCGCTCGGCAGAACTGGCTGAGAAGCTGAAAGATCCTGGCCTCTCGCCCGCCGACAAGGCCGCTGCTACCAAGGCTAAAGCGGGTGCTGACACCAAGGCCAAGCCGCTCAACGGCATGGTGCCTCACGCCAGCCAGTTTGCGGGAGACCCCAATGGAGATGCCGCAGCCAAAAAGGCATATGACGTGTCCAGGCGAAACTTCCTAGCCTTGATCTTCTGTCTGATGGTGGGGACCGCTGCGCTGCCGCACATTTTGATGCGCTACTACACGGTTCCAAGCGTCAAGCAGGCGCGAGAGTCGGTGGCATGGTCCTTGTTCTTTATCTTCTTGCTGTATTTCACAGCGCCGGCACTTGCGGTTTTGGTGAAGTACGAGGTCTTTACTGTCTTGATCGGAACACCGTTTGACAAGCTACCGGACTGGATTGCAGCCTGGAACAAGGTAGATCCGAGTCTGTTGTCGGTGACCGATATCAACAAAGACGGCATCTTGCAGCTCAATGAGATGAGCATCGGTGGCGATATCATTGTGTTGGCAACGCCCGCCATTGGTGGCTTGCCCTACGTGATCTCGGGCCTGGTGGCTGCGGGTGGTTTGGCTGCTGCGCTGTCAACCGCTGACGGCCTGCTGCTGACGATTGCCAACGCTTTGTCGCACGACCTGTACTACAAGATGTTGGATCCCAACGCATCGACTTCCCGGCGCGTGACTATCTCCAAGGCACTGCTGCTGGTTGTTGCTTTGGCTGCAGCCCTGGTGGCGTCGCAAAAGCCTGCTGATATTTTGTTCCTGGTCTCAGCTGCGTTCTCGTTTGCGGCGGCGGCGTTCTTCCCAGCGCTGGTCATCGGCATCTTCTGGAAACGCGCAACTGGCATTGCTGCCTCTTTGGGCATGATTGCCGGTTTGGGCACGACCTTCTACTACATGGCGACTACCCAAGCCTGGATGCGCGGACTCTTTGGCGTGACCAAGCCGGTTGAACTGTGGTGGGACATTCAGCCAATTTCTGCTGGATTGTTTGGCGTGCCAGTGGGTATCGCGGTGATCATTTTGGTCAGCCTGGTGACGCCTGCGCCGAGCAAGAAGGTTCAGGAGTTGGTGGACCATGTGCGGTATCCGCACCTCAAGGGTGACATTAACACCCAGGCCACCTGATTGATGGCTTTGTAGCGCATCCCTGAGGATGCAAGAGCCCGGCAGTTTGCGCTGCCGGGCTTTTTTTTGCGCTAAGCTGTTTGCCTCAAACTGTCCACATGGCCATGACCGAAAAATCCGTCCCCGGCAAGCACCAGCCCAACACGCCATCGTCCAGCCTGATGGCAAACTTACGCTTGGAGCTAGCTCGTCACGTGCCATTTGCGCAAATGGTGCCTGCAGACCTGGACTACTTCCTCAGCAGCGTTGAGCAGCTGTACTTCGCGCCAGACGAGGTTGTGCTCGGGCCCAGCGGCCATGGTCTGGAAAGCCTGATGTGGATCCGTCGCGGTGAAGTAAGCGCACAGCCCGATACCAACAGCGGCGGCGCGCAAAACTTTCATTTGGAGGCCGGTGACTTCTTTCCCCTTGGGGCGGAACTGGAGGCCCGCATGCCTGCCTATGTGTACCGTGCGGTGGGAGATACCTATGTGTTTGCCTTGCCGCTGTCGGCGGTGCAGGAACTGGGTGCGCGCAGCGCTGGTTTTGCAGAATTCTTGCAAAAGGGCGCCAAGACTTTTTCTGAGCTTTCGCGACAAACGGCTCAGATCAGTTTAGCCGCTCAGGCGATGGCCGAGCAGCCTCTGGATACGCCGTTAGCCCAATTGATGCGCCAGCCGGCGTTGACCTGCGAGCCTCTAGTCACCTTGCGTCAGGCGCTGGACCAGATGAACCAGCACAAAGTTGGCTCGATTTTGGTGTGTTCTCCAGCAGGCCGGGCACTGGGCATTTTTTCGCAGGCTGACCTGCTGCCAAAAGTTGTTTTGGCCGGGGCAGCGTTGGACGACCCCATTGAGCGCTTCATGGCCAGCCCGGTGCACACCCTGAGCCATGAGCACACTGCAGGCGACGCAGCACTGCTGATGAGCCGCCACGGCATTCGCCATGTTCCGGTGACCCAGGATGATCGCCCAGTGGGCATGGTCTCAGAGCGAGACCTGTTTGCTTTTCAGCGCTTGAATCTGCGCCAAATCGGCAGTGCTTTGCGCAGCGCAGCCGATGTGCCTGCTCTGCGCCAGGGGGCGCAGGACATCCGCCATCTGGCGCGCAAGCTGCTGGCCCAGGGTCTCTCAGCCCGTGTGCTCACCACCATGATCAGCGCGCTCAACGATGCCCTGACCGAGCGCCTGCTCTGGCTCAAGGCGCAGGAACACCAGATTGACCTGAGCCGCCTGTGCTGGCTGGCACTGGGCTCCGAGGGCCGGGCCGAGCAGACCATCTCAACTGATCAGGACAATGCGCTCATCTTGCCCGACGGCCTGTCGCCAGCGGAGCTGGCGGCCACGCTTGCGTTTGCCGAGAGTGTCAATCAGGCGCTTGATGAATGCGGCTACCCCCTGTGCAAGGGTGGGGTGATGGCGGGCAAGCCTGCGTGCTGCCTGAGTCTGTCGCAATGGCGCGAACGTTTTGCGCACTGGATTGAGCATGGCGCGCCGCTGGACTTGCTCAACGCCAGCATTTACTTCGACTTTCGGCCTCTGGCGGGTGATGCGGGCCTGGCGAAGGCCTTGCAAACCGATGTCAGCCAGTGGGCGCAGCGCACGCCCCGATTTCACAAACAGCTGGCCTTGAACGCGCTGGGCCGGCGCGCCCCCCTGAACTGGCACGGTGGCATCGCCACCGATGACAGCGGCTGCGTTGACCTGAAGTTGCAGGGCACCGGCATTTATGTCGATGTGGCGCGACTGTATGCACTGGCGCATGGCCTGAGCGCAACCAACACCCGACAGCGCCTGGAGTTGATCGGGCCTTTGCTCGGAGTGGCCTCGACTGAGTACCAGTCCTGGGTTAGTGGGTTCGAATTCTTACAGATGTTGCGTCTGCGAAAGCAGTTCGCCTTGGACCTCCCGCTGGAGGAGGCCAATCAGGTGAAGATCAATGAGCTCAACGACATTGACCGGCGCGTTCTGAAAGAGGCCTTTCGCGAGGCGCGCTCGATGCTTTCGCGCCTTCAGCTTGACTACGATAGGTAAAACCGGTGTCCTGGCTTGATTGGCTTGGCTTTCGCTCTGCAGCGGCAACGCGTGATGAGAGCCGCTGGGTCATGATTGACGTCGAGACCAGCGGACTTGATGTGGACGCCGACGCCTTGTTGGCGATTGCTGCGGTCGCGATGCGGGTGGATTGGGAGGCCGAGCGGCTCTCAATCAGGCCGGTAGACAGCTTTGAGGTGCTGCTCTGCCAGCAAGATATTGTGTCAACCAAAGACAACATCATCTTGCACGGCATTGGCGTGCAAGCCCAGCGTGGTGGTGCGGCACCACGCCAGGCGATGCAGGCTTTGAGCGACTATGTTGCAGGCTCGCCCCTGCTGGCTTTTCACGCTGCGTTCGACAAGGCGGTGATTGAGCGACAGCTGCGTCTGCTGGGATTGCCTGGCTTGACGAGCCCCTGGGTCGATGTAGAGCACCTGTGTGCCGTGACGCACGAGGCCGCCCGGGCACGATCGCTGGATGACTGGATGGCTTATTTTTCTATCGACTGTGCTGTGCGCCACCAGGCGGCATCCGACGCCTTGGCCCAGTGCGAGGTGCTTCAGCGCATCTGGCCGCAGCTCTGCCAGCAGTGTGCAAACTGGCAAGACCTTGAGCGCCTGGCCCGACAGCGCCGCTGGCTCGCGGCGCACTAAACGCTTACCCGGCCGGTGCGGGGTATCAGCACAGTGCAGGGCGCCGTTATAATGTTGGGCTTGCCTTGCCGCACCCCGTCCAGACGCCGGGGGTGGCACTTTGCCTCGTCAGAGGTTTTTTCCACAAGGAGTCTCAATGCGTCATTATGAAATCATTCTCATGATCCATCCGGATCAGAGCGAGCAGGTTCCGGCCATGCTTGATCGTTACAAAAGCATGATCACCGGCGGTGGTGGAAAGATTCACCGTGTCGAAGACTGGGGTCGCCGCCAGATGGTCTACATGATCAACAAGCTGGCCAAGGCGCATTACCTGTGCATCAACATCGAGGCTGACCAGGCTGTGATGGCCGAGCTGGAGCACGCCTTCAAGTTCAATGACGCCGTGCTGCGTCACCTGACCGTGCTCAAGAAGAAGGCTGAAACCGGACCGTCGTCGATGATGAAGACGGTTGAGCGCGAGGATTCGCGCCGTTCTCAGCAGGCTGAAGCACAGGCCTGAGTGCCCGTGTGACAGCGCAGTGTGGAATCAGTCAACCATTTTGAGGTCGTCGCAAGAATCACAGAGCTGGAACCGCTGAGGTACGCACCCTCTGGTGTGCCGGTTCTCAATGGGCTTATCGACCATGAGTCGACAGCTGTTGAGGCAGGGCAATCCAGGCAGGTGCAAGCCTTAATTCGGTTTGTTGCGATGGGTACCGAGGCAGAGCGCCTGGCCACCCAAAGCGTTGGCAGCCAGTGGCACTTCAAAGGTTTTTTAGCTAGCCCCAAAGGCCGACAAAGACTGGTATTTCACATACAGAACTTTGCCCAATGTTGATATTTTTAGATTAAAGGAGTCCATCATGCCCGGACCAAAACGTTTTAACAAAGACAAGCGCCCCAAGCGCCCCGCGCAAAACCTGCTGTTCAAGCGCAAGCGCTTTTGCCGCTTCACCGTCACTGGTGTCGAAGAAATTGACTACAAGGACATCGACACCCTGCGTGACTTTATTGCTGAGAACGGCAAGATCATTCCCGCTCGCCTGACCGGCACGCGTGCGATTTTTCAGCGCCAGCTCAACACCGCCATCAAGCGCGCGCGCTTTCTGGCTCTGTTGCCTTACAGCGATCAGCACAAGATTTAAGGAGCCGCAACATGCAAATTATTCTGCTTGAAAAAGTGGTGAACCTTGGCAACCTGGGCGATATCGTCAGGGTCAAGGACGGCTACGCACGCAACTTTCTGATTCCCAGCGGCCAGGCTCGCCGTGCAACGGCCGCGGCCAAAGAGGCGTTCGAGGCCCGCCGCGCTGAGCTGGAAAAAGCCGCTGCTGAAAAACTCGCACAAGCCAAGGTCTTGGGCGAGAAGCTTGCTGGCACGACCCTGAAGATGACCCAAAAGGCTGGCGTTGATGGCCGCCTGTTCGGCTCTGTGACCAACGCGGATATCGCCGAAGAGCTCAAGAAGTCAGGCTTTGAGGTATCCAAGGCGCAGGTACGCATGCCCAACGGCCCGATCAAAACTGTCAGCGACAGCATGGTGAGCGTATCCTTGCACACCGACGTGTTGGTTGAAGTGCAGGTTACGGTCTACGGCGAGACAGCCTAAGGGCTCTCGGCACTGGCCGACGCCCCCAAAAGCCGCGGGTTGCATCCTGCGGCTTTTTTATTGCGCACCCGTTTTTCACACCTTGTGAACACGCGCCAGGCTACTTATCCACAGCTTGTCACTCGACAGTGTGGCTGAAGCCACCTACGATCGCTGCTATTGTGCGCGCTGTGCAGTGCGCCTGAAAGCTTTGATTCATGTCTGCTGTTTTTTCCGACCTCGATACCATCGCCGCTTCCTCTGATTTGCAGCTGGCGCAACTGCGTGTCCCGCCGCACTCGGTAGAGGCAGAGTCCAGTGTCCTCGGGGGGCTTTTGCTGGACAACGCGGCGTGGGACCGCGTCAATGACGTTGTCTCACCGCAGGACTTTTACCGCTACGAACATCGCGCCGTTTTTGAGTCGGTCTCTGCGCTGGTCAATGCCGGCAAGCCGGCGGACGTGATCACGGTCTACGAACACCTGCAAAGCACCGGCAAAGCCGAAGAAATTGGTGGCCTGAGCTACCTCAATGCCCTGGCGCAGTATGTGCCCGGTGCCGGCAATATTCGCCGCTACGCCGAAATCGTTCGGGACCGCTCGATTCTGCGCCGCCTGGTCTCGACCAGCGAGGAGATTTCGGCCAATG
>JAURGS010000085.1 GCA_030833685.1 Rhodoferax sp.
TTGGCCGTATTGATTCTTGCGCTCAGCCGGTGCGCCAGTCGCAGTACCACGTCTTTCTCAAAGGTTCCCGCTGGCCCGATGGCACCGGGATCTTCTCCGCCGTGGCCTGGATCAAGCGCGATCACGATCAGACGATCGGACGCACTGGGCCGGCGCGGCTCGATAAAAGCACCCGGTGTGCCACTGCCAGGGCTAAGGGGCTGATCAGCGGGCGGGCTGGACGCGGTCGCTGATGCGGTTTGTGGTGCATTTAGCTTGTCGCGGATCAGGTCGCCCAGGGGGTCGGTATCCGGCTTTTGGCTGGCCGCTAGCTCACGCAGGCGCTGGGAAATCAGTACTTCAAGCGGATCGGGTGGGCTGGCAGGGTAGAGATCCAACACCAGACGGTGCCGGTAAGCGGCGATCGGTGGCAGCGAAAAAACCTGTGGGCTTACCTCGCGCTTGAGGTCGAGCACCAGGCGAACCACATCTGGACTGAACTGGCCAACGCGCACACGAAGAATATTGGGGTCCTCGGCCCCGACTTTGGCGACCAACTCACGCAGGGCGGCATTCAGGCCAATGCCCGACAGGTCCACCGCCAGACGTGGTGGATCTGTCACAAAGGATTGTTTGAAGATCAGCGGGGCGTCGGACTCAATCGTGACACGCGAGTAGTCCGGTGCTGGCCAGACGCGCACGGCCAGAATACTGGCGCCATACGCAATGTGCTCAGAACCGAGCATCAGCCAACCCAGGCCGGCATGCACCATGGTGCGCCGTTTCACAGCGAAGCCCCACTTGAAACTGCCGCCAGCCATGACTGACCTTGTTCGGTGTGGCCTACAAGACGCGCGAGCCGGCTGTCATCGGCCTGTGCAAAAAGGGTAATCTCAAGGTCTGGCTCTGGCAGCAGGTTGCCCACTTTTTCTGGCCACTCGGCCAGTTTCAATCCAGGTCCGGCAAAGATGTCACGCATGCCCGCTTCGTGCCATTCGTTGGGGTCTTCAAAGCGGTAAAAATCAAAATGCCAGATGGGCCAGCCCTTAAGGTCGTAAGACTCGAGCAAGGCATAGGTCGGACTTTTGATGCGTCCATGAACGCCACAGGCCCGAAGAAGATGGCGCACCAACGTTGTTTTCCCGGCGCCCAAGTCCCCGCGCAGGCTGATAAAGCCGTCGCACGAAGCGACTTGCTCAGCCAACTGCCTGGCAAACAAAGCGGTGGCGCGCTCATCAGACCAGGTCTCGGTTTTTACAATGGGCCGGTGGAGCATCTCAATTCGATCGATGACGGGCAACAATGGGTGGGCCGCATTCAGCAATGGGCCCGCGCATTGGGATTCTCGCAAATTGGTGTGGCCGACATTGATCTGTCTCAGGCAGAGCCCGGGCTGAGCGCTTGGTTAGCGCAGGGCTTTCACGGCCAAATGCACTACATGGCTGCCCATGGCCTCAAACGGGCCCGGCCCGCTGAATTGGTGGCGGGTACGGTCAGTGTTATTACCGCGCGAATGGATTATTTGCCTGAGACGGTCCAAGCCGATCCGCAAGAAGAATGGCAAAGCATTCATTGGCGGGAGTTGGAAGTTGCAGGGCAGGGGTATGTGTCTGTGTACGCCCGCGGCAGAGATTACCACCGGGTGCTGCGCGCAAGACTTCAACAATTGGCTGAGCGCATGACGCTTGAGATGGGGCCCATGGGTTTTCGGGTTTTTACGGATTCGGCGCCGGTGCTTGAAGCGGAATTGGCGAGCCGCAGCGGCCTGGGATGGCGTGGCAAACACACGCTGCTACTGGACCGGCAGGCGGGTTCCATGTTTTTTTTGGGTGAAATCTACATTGACCGTATCCTGCCTCGAAGCGAGCCTACTCAGGCCCATTGCGGCTCATGTGAAGCCTGCTTGGCGGTTTGTCCGACGCAGGCGATTATTGCGCCGTACCGGCTCGATGCCCGGCGTTGCCTGTCCTACCTGAGCATCGAACACCAAGGGGCCATTCCCTTGGAATTTCGTCGGGCTATGGGTAACCGGATTTATGGTTGTGACGATTGCCAACTGGTCTGCCCATGGAATAAATACGCCCAGCGCACCAGCGTGCCCGATTTTGCTAGACGGTCGATTTGGCAATCCCCTGAGCTCTGTGACCTGTTTGCCTGGAGCGAGGCACAGTTTCTGGACTACACGCAGGGCAGCGCCATTCGTCGCATCGGGTATGAACGCTGGCAGCGCAATCTTGCGGTGGCGTTGGGAAATGCGCTGCAAGACAACCAGCAACATGCGCAAGATGACGTCAGCGCCCGTGCGCGCAAGCAGGCCAATCGTGGTCGGTATCGCACGGCGCTACACGATGGAATTGGAAAGGTCAGTGCCATGGTGGACGAACATATTGGCTGGGCTTTAGCGTGTGATAATGAATTAACGGGCTGGTTTGTGGGCCGTCCTTTGAGCCCTTAGCCAGCCACTAGGAAGAACCCTTTCGTGAAAACCATACTTGTAGTTGACGACCAATCCGACATTCGCCGCCTGCTGCGAATCGCCTTGATGAGAGACTTCAATATTGTCGAGGCCGAAGACGCCGAGCAGGCG
This sequence comes from Rhodoferax sp., assembly GCA_030833685.1. Lineage (GTDB taxonomy): Bacteria > Pseudomonadota > Gammaproteobacteria > Burkholderiales > Burkholderiaceae_C > Rhodoferax. The sequence continues at coordinate 2,567 of JAURGS010000085.1, forward strand.
CTGGCGGCGATTGCCACCAGTGCGCCTGACTTGATTCTTCTGGATGTGATGATGCCAGGCGATCTCGACGGCCTGGATGTGCTCAAGCGGCTCAAAGCGGACGCGCAACTCAAGCATATTCCCGTGGCGATGGTGACCGCGCGCGGGCAATTGTCTGACACCCAGGACGCTACCCTGCTTGGTGCCGATGCGTACTTCGTCAAGCCATTCAGCCCGATCCAGGTGTCGGCCTGGGTGCGTGAGCGCCTGGGCTAATTGCCATTGCCGGCGCCGTGCTGATGCCAGGCCCGGCGCTCGGATACCCGTGTTGAGCAACTGATGCCGATGGCTGAGCCAGCGCGTGCCTCACATCCTGGCCTGGCCGAGCTGGGGCAATACCGACAGGCCTTATGGGTAGTCTGGGCGTCGGCCTTGTTGTTGATTGGCTTGATCGCAGGCTACGCTTACCAACAGACGGTGCAAGCCCGCGAGCGTGAAATTGAATCGGCCAATCAAGACTTGGCCAACCTCACTCGCCTTGGCCAGGAGCATGCCGAGCGCGTGCTGCGCAGCGCTGACCAGGTGATTCGCTTTGTGCAAGATGCTTACCTGCGCCAGGGTAAATCGCTTGACCTTCAGGCGCTGACCCGTCGTGGGGTAATTGATGCACAGATCTTTAATCAGGTTGGCATCATTGACGCCAAGGGCATTTACATCCTGGCCAATAGGCCCATCGAGGAGCGCATCGATTTATCTGACCGCGAGCACTTTCGGGTGCATCTGGCGGGCGGTGAGGACCAGCTGTGGGTCTCCAAGCCGGTGGTGGGTCGCGCGACGCAGCGCTGGTCGATTCAGCTGACACGGCGCATCATGCGTGAGGACGGAACATTCGCAGGGGTGGTGGTGGTGTCGGTGGATCCGGGCTATTTCACCCGCTTTTACGGGGATCTGAATCTTGGCAACCAAGGCGAAATGAGTTTGGTTGGCCTGGACGGTGTGGTGCGTGCACGGCGCGTCGGCACCCGTGAAGAATTCGGCGTCACAGCGCCGGACGCACCACTGATTCGCCTGGTTTCCGGTGGGCAAACTCGCGGTGGTTATCGGCATCTGGCTGGGTTTGATGGTGTTGATCGCTTTTATCAATTTCAAAAATTGAGCGACCAGAATTTGGTTTTGGTCTCGGGTATGGCGACCAGTGAGGTGTTGGGGCGTCATCGCGCCGTACGCGCTGCAATTTGGGAGCAGGCCACCATGATGGTTGCGCTCACACTTTTACTGGCTGCTGCATTGGTGCGCTATTTCGTGAAGCTTCGTGCCGCGATGGTATCCACCATGCAGGCCCAGCACCTGCTCCAAGAGCGCACGGAACAACTCGATGCCATTTTTTCCCTCAGCCCAGACGGCTTTGTCTCATTTGACAAACGAAAACGCGTATTGCACGTGAACGCGGCGTTTCAACAGCTCACTGGCTCAGAAAACCTCTCATTGCAAGGGCTCGATGAGCGGGACTTTTCCTCTTGGCTGTCGCTGCGCTGTATCCCCAGCCGGCGTTTTGCGGGAATCGGTGCTTTGCAGGCTGAAGCGCGCAGTGCTGTTGATCAGCCGTCTGCGGCACTCGCAAGTAAGCATCTGATCGAAATTGATGAGCCGGTTCGCCGGGTTTTGCAGGTAGCCTTGCGGGAGCAGTCGGGGTCGGCGGTATCGCAACTTTTGCACCTGCGTGACGTCACCACCGAAACCAGGGTTGACGCGGCCAAAAGTGAATTCATGGCAGTTGCCGCACACGAGCTGCGCGCGCCGATGACCAGCATTCTGGGTTATTCAGAGATTTTGTTGTCCACCGATATTGACCCGGGCACACAGCGTGAACTTCTGACGACGGTGCTCAAACAGTCGCGCGTGATGGTGCACATTTTGGACGAGCTTCTGGATCTGGCTCGCATTGAGGCGGGAAAAGGCCCCGAGTTGCAGATCAGACCCACCTCAGTCTGGGACCTGATCAAAGACACGCTCGACGGCTTTACGGTGCCTGCAGGCCGCGCGGCGCCCGTTGTGGACATGGCCGACAAAACACTTTTTGTAAGAGCCGACGCGCGCAAGATCCAACAGGCCCTCAACAACCTCCTGAGCAACGCCTATAAGTACTCTTTGGCACCGACGCCAGTCCTGCTACGGGTCGGCATGACGGTTGATGTGCAGGGGCGCCCCATGGTGTCGATTGCCGTGCGTGACCAAGGCATCGGCATGTCCGCAGAGCAAACCAAACGGGTATTCGAGCGTTTTTACCGGGCTGACACCACTGGCCGCTATGCAGGCAGCGGTCTGGGCATGAGCATCGTCAAGGAGATCATTGACCTGCACCGTGGTGAGGTTCGCATCGACAGCGAGCCTGGCCATGGCAGTCAGATTGCCTTGTGCCTGCCTGCCGATTGATCGCTACAGAGCAGCGCTTTGGCGCGGGGTTAATGCCCCAGCAGAGGTAGCAACACCCCAATGGCAAACGGCAGGCTGACGATGCCCAGCATGGTCGATAAAGTCACCAAGCCCGCAACGTAAGAACCGTTGTAGCCCATTCGAACCGCTAACACGTAGCAGCTCGATGCCGTGGGAACAGCCGAGAAGGCCAACAGCATCGTCGCCTGCGCCTGCGGCAGCTTGAACACCCAAGCCAGGGCCAGGCCCCAAATCGGTAACAGCACATGGCGAATGCTCAGAACGCCAGCCGACAAGGCGCGTGATTTCGTCAAGGCGCTGAATTGCAAACCGGCGCCTGCGGCCATCAAGCCCAATGACAGAGCGGCAGAGCCAATGCGGCTGACAGTGGGATCCAAAAAATCCGGAATCGACAGACCGGCGATTTTGGCCAACAGGCCCGAGGCGGTGCCAATAATCAGCGGGTTGCGCAACAGTTCTCGCCCAAAGCCCCGGTTACCGTGTTTGGCCATCGGCCAGACTGCACCCACGTTCATGAGTGGCACCGTGATGCCGATGAGCAAGGCAATAGCTGCCAAGCCCTCTGCGCCAGCCAGCTTGGTGGCTAGCGCCAGCGCAATGTAGGAGTTGAAGCGGAACGCAACTTGGGCGCCGGCTGCATGTTCGCGCGCTTGGATATGGGTACGCAGCCCCGGCAGATGGGGCAGGGCGTAGGCCATGGCGATACCGCCAAGCCCGAGGGCCCAGCCCGCCAAAACCAAGCCGCCCATGCTGCTGATCTCCAGCGGGCTTTTCAAAATAGAGTGAAACAGCAGAACCGGAAAGAAAAAGAAGTAAACCAGGGTTTCTACCTGGCTCCAGATCGTGCGGTTCAGTGATGTGAACCGGCACACCAGGTAACCGGTGAGAATCAGAGAAAAATCTGGAAAGAGGAGTTCGGCGAAGTTCATGCAGTCGGGTGCGCGAAGGCCCGGGGCCTTGAAGGCACCACAGTGAGCGCCGTTGCGGGGTCGCTATTATCGATGCAAGCCCTCCAACACTTATGGCTGCTAGCACACGTCCCCCAGCAAAAGCGCGTCCCGGCGAGGCGCCCGCCTTGGTTGACCAGTTTATTGACGCTTTGTGGCTGCAAGATGGACTCTCGGCCAACACCCTGGCCGCTTATCGCAGGGACCTGAGCCTGTTTTTCGTATGGCTGAGTAGCCGCAGTAGCCTCCAGTCGGTGTTGACCGATGTGAGCGACCAGGACATCAATGCCTACATGGCCGATCAGCACGCCCAGACAAAGGCCAGCACAGCCAACAGGCGTTTGACCGTCTTCAAGCGGTTCTTTCGCTGGGCATTGCGAGAGCGCCTGATCGAGGTTGACCCCACGATCAAACTGCGTTCAGCCAAGCAAGGGCTGCGTTTGCCCAAGTCGCTGACAGAGACCCAGGTCGAGGCGCTGTTGGCCGCGCCCAATACCCAGACCCCTTTGGGTCTGCGCGACAAGACCATGCTCGAGCTGATTTATGCCAGTGGCCTGCGTGTGAGTGAATTGGTGGGACTCAAGGTCTTTAACCTGGGCTTGAACGAGGGCGTGCTGCGTGTGCTCGGTAAAGGTAACAAGGAGCGCCTGGTTCCTTACGGCGAAGTGGCGGGTCTTTGGCTTGAGCGTTATATGAAGGGCGCGCGCGCCCAACTTCTGATCGGTCGTGCTAACGACGCACTTTTTGTTACCAGCCGCGGGAGTCGCTCGGGTGGTGCGATGAGCCGGGTTATGTTTTGGAGCCTGGTGAAAAAGTATGCTCGAATCGCAGGCATCACGCAGGCGCTTTCTCCCCACACCCTGCGCCACGCCTTTGCCACGCACCTTTTGAATCATGGTGCGGACCTGCGATCGGTGCAACTGCTGCTCGGTCATGCCGACATCTCCACCACCACAATCTATACCCACGTTGCGCGCGAGCGACTCAAGCAGCTGCATGCTCAGCATCATCCGCGCGGTTGAGCGTGTGGCTCAGCTTCCCAGCAAGTCCAGTTCGGCTTGCTCAAAGCCGGCCAAGCGGCGGGCAGGCAGGTTGAAGGGCCCTTTGAGCGCAGGGGCACGGTAGCGCTGAGCCAGTGTGCCGTAGGTTTCGATAGGGTCCAGCCCCAGTAGCTGACAGCGCTGTCGGTACCAGTGGTTGCCGACGGCAACATGACCAATTTCATCGCGCAGAATCACCGCCAGAATTTCTGCGCCCTTGGTGTCGCCGATGGAGAGCAGTTTTTGTCGAATCGATGGGCTCACGTCTAGTCCACGGGCCTCAAGCGTTCTTGGCACCAAAGCCAGCCGGGCCAGAAGATCTGCCTTGGTTCGTTGCGCCATCTCCCACAGACCGTCATGTGCGGGCAGGTCGCCATAGCGCAAGCCCAGGGAACTCAAGTGCGCACTGAGCAACAGGAAGTGCAGGGCTTCCTCACGCGCAACTTGCATCCACTGGCGGTAAAAGCTGCTCGGTTGTCCGGAAAAACGCCAGACCAGATCGAGCGCTAAATTGATCGCATTGGCTTCGATGTGGGTGAGGGCGTGCACCAGCGCGGCGTGCCCCTCTTTGGAGCCGATACTGCGGTGTCGCAGCGCTTTGGGCGGGACCAGCTGCGGCCGCTGGGGTCGGCCGGGCAATTCATCTGGCTCTGCAATGTCGAGGTCCTCGTCCAGGGCGTAGCTGTCGATGGCCATTGCTTGCAGAGCCACGGCCTTGGCATGAAAGTCTGGCAGCGCCAGTAGCTGTAGGGCTTCTAGTCGCAATGAGGTGTGGGCTTTTGGTGCCATGGAATTGGTCGCACCAAATGAGCATTGACTGCGGCGCCTACAATTTTAGGTCTGCGATACAACCGTTCATGACAGGAAACAAGATGGCGATTTACGAAGTTGAGGGCAAGGTTCCTGATCTTGATCCGACCGCTTGGGTTGCCGACAGCGCCCAGGTCATGGGCGATGTGAAGTTATGCGAGCATGCCAGCGTATGGTTTGGCGTTATCGCACGCGGCGACTCGGATCGTATTCATGTTGGCAAGCGCAGCAACATACAAGACAGTTGCGTTTTGCATGCCGACGAAGGCATTCCGCTGGTCATTGGCGACAACGTGTCGGTGGGTCATCAGGTCATGCTGCACGGCTGCACCATTGGCGACGGCAGTTTGATTGGCATCGGTGCTGTGGTTCTGAACCGGGCCCGTATCGGCCGCAACTGCATTGTGGGCGCAGGCGCACTGGTGACCGAAGGCAAGGAGTTTCCTGATGGCAGCATGATTTTGGGCAGCCCGGCCCGGGCGGTGAAAACCCTGACGCCGGAGCAAATTCAAGGTATCCAGCGGATTGCCCAGCATTACGTGGACAACGCGAAAAAATTTCGTGCAACACTGAAAAAATTGGCCTGAGCGGTCGCTGACGGAAGGATGCGGCGTGTCTGAAGTTCATCGTTTTTTATTTGATGGCATGCCAGTGCGGGGTGCGATTGTCCGCCTCACCGATGCGTGGCAAGAGGTGCTGCGCCGACGTGCCTCTGACCGCGAAAAAGGGGATTTTCCGGCCCCGCTTCAAGACCTGCTGGGCGAAATGAGTGCCGCAGCCGTGTTGATGCAGTCCAACATCAAATTCAACGGCGCTTTGGTGCTTCAAATAGCCGGAGACGGCCCGGTGAAGCTAGCCGTTGTGGAGGTGCAAAACGACCTGGGCTTGCGCGCTACGGCAACTGTGCAGGGTGATATTGCACCGCAGGAAAGCCTGAGCCAAATGGTGAACCAGCATGGCACGGGCCGCTGCGCGATCACGCTGGATCCGAGTGACCGCCTGCCCGGTCAGCAGCCTTATCAAGGCGTTGTGCCCTTGATGGATGCCGATGGCAAGTTTGACGATTTATCAAGAATTCTCCAGCACTACATGCGCCAAAGTGAACAGTTGGACACCACGCTGGTTCTTGCTGCCAATAACGAGGTGGCCGCCGGTTTGCTCATCCAGCGCCTGCCTGGCCAAGGGCAGGGTAATCTGGCGGGGCAAGGCGCTGGCGATGAGGCGGCCGGCGAGGAGGACTACCAACGCCTGGCCATACTGGCCTCGAGCCTGAAGCGTGAGGAGCTGCTCGCGCTGGACGTGAATACGGTGTTGCACCGCCTGTTCTGGCAAGAGCCTCTGCTGCGCTTTGCGCCCGATCAATCCGATAGACGGCCGCATTTTCATTGCACTTGCAGCCGTGAGCGTGTGGCAAAAATGCTTTTGGGCCTGGGGGAGGCTGAGGTCCAAAGCGTCCTGGCCGAACAGGGCCAGGTCGACGTGGGTTGCGACTTTTGCAGTGCCCGGTACGTGTTTGACCGCGTGGATGTTGGCGCTTTGTTCCAAACAGGCCAGATCCAGTCGCGCTCTGACTCACCCCTACACTGAGTCAAACCAGCATGTGTGCTGGTCCAACGCTGATTCAAATCAGCTGGTTATCACGCGACAAGACGTCGTCGAGTTGGGCGAGCAGCGCCTGTAGCCGGGCAGATGGGGGTGCAGAAGGCGTTTTCTCGTAAGAGGCCTCACGCTGCTCAGACTCAGGTGCCTTATCCGTATCTTGCAAGTCAAAGGCGAGGTTGATCGCCGCCAGAACCGCGATCCGATCGCGCGCCTTGACCTTGCCGGAGTCTCGTATTTGGCACATGGCCTGGTCCACTTTAGCCACAGCTTCCAACAGGCGAGCGTCACCATCTTGT
>JAURGS010000086.1 GCA_030833685.1 Rhodoferax sp.
ATGACCCGGCTATCCGTGCCAGGCGTCAGAACAGAGCCCGGGCAGACCGCGTTGCTGGTAATGCCATCAGCCGCCGTTTCGGCCGCCACTGCCCGGGTCAGGCCGATGAGGGCTGTCTTGGTGGTCACATAGTCGATGCGATTCGCTGTGCCCCTGAGGCCGTAGACCGAGGTCATCTGGATCAATCGGCCCCACCGCTGGTTTTTCATCGCGGGCAGCACGCGCTGAATCAGGCCGAAGGCCGCGCTCAGGTTGACCGCAAGCGCTTGTTGCCAATCATGGAAAGGCAGCTGCTCAATGGGGCCGAAATGCCGTACTACCGCATTGTTGACGAGGATGTCAGGCGAAGCAGTAAGGCGGGTAACGGCGTCGTAGAGCTGTTCTACCCCAGAGAGAGTCGAGAGGTCGCTGCGGCAATAATGCACCTGGACACCGTGCCGGGCACTGAGCGATTCGCAAACCGCAGACATGGCCGCCTCGGCCTCGAGCCCGTGCAGAACCACATCGCTGCCAGCTTCGGCCAGTCCGCTGGCCATTGCCAGCCCCAAGCCATCGGTCGATCCGGTGACCAGGGCGTGTCTTCCCTGCAGGGGTCGCTGCCAGGTCGCAGGCGCTGTCATGGGGCTTCAGTCGGCGGTGAGGTTCTTTTCTCGCACAATCCGATCCCACTTGTTGAATTCGTTGCGCAGGAATTGCTGAGCCTGGGTGCGGCTGTTGGCCAGTACGCTCAGGCCATCGCGATCGAGCACCTGTCGCATGGCGTCGGTGCGCAAGGCCTGTGCGCAGGCCTCATTGAGACGGTCGAGCACGGCAGTGGGCGTGCCCGCCGGCGCTGCCAGGATGAACCAATTCAGGGCTTCAAAGCCGGCAAAGGTTTCGGCCACGGTTGGCACCTGGGGCAAGGTGGACATTCGACGTGCGCCGGTGCTGGCCAGCACCTTCAGTCGCCCGCTGTTGACGTGCACCATCGATGACCCGGGGTTGTCGAACATCAGATCCACCCGCCCGGCAATCAGGTCGGTGAATGCTGCACCGGCGCCCTTGTAGGGGACCTTCGTGACATTGACCTGTGCTGTGGCGGTCAGTAGTTCGGTGGCTAGTCGCTGAATACCGCTGCTGCCGGGCAGGGCAAAGTTGATCGGCACATTGTTACGTGCCATCTGCAGCACCTCGGCAAAACTGTTGGCCTTGAACCCAACTGGGGCTACCAGGACCTGTGGTGTGGCGGCCAGAATGGTGACAGGCTCGAAGTCCTTGAAGATGTCATATGGCAGTTTGGGTACAAAAGACGGCGTAGTTCCGAAGGCGGCTGAGCTGATGAGCAGTGAGCTGCCATCGGAGGCTGACTTTGCGACCTCTGCTGTGCCGATCTGGCCTGTGGCGCTGGCCTTGTTTTCGACCACCACCGTACGGTTGAGGGCCTTGCCCAGTTCGATCGCGAAAGGCCGTGCCAAGGCGTCCACGCCGCCCCCAGCAGCGAACGGCACGACCAGTCGGATGGTGCGCTCGGGCAGGTTCTGTGCGCCCAGCCAGCCAGAGGCCGACAGCCCCGCACTGCCTGCAGCCATGTTCGCGAGTACTTGGCGTCTATTGATCATGAACGAGCTCCTTGTGTGTGCAATTCAACTTGTTTGGTACTGGGCTCGACATCGAGTCGAACCACGATTCCTTTTAGTTCGGGGGTAGGGGCAGGATAGAAATCCATCACCTGTGGGTCGTGACCGGGGATCACATGGTCGGGTGAAGCGGCCAGTTCGTGCATGGTGCGGTAACCATTGAGCATGTCGCCCAGGTTAAATACCAGGGTGAAATATCGCTTGCTGCGCATATGCTCATAGTAATGACTGGCATCCGAAGCCAGGACTACCCAGCCGCGCTGTGTCATCACCCGTACGCACTGCAAGCCGTCGGTGTGACCACCAATGCGATGAATCGAAATGCCGGGCGCGAGTTCCTTGTCACCGTTGTGGAAGGTGACGCGGTCTTTATAGACCAGTCGTACCATGCCCACAACTTCCTCGACTTCATAGCTATGGTTCATGTGGCTGTTACACATGTGGCGGCCGGTAGCAAAACTCAGCTCGGCATCTTGCAGATGGAAGCGGGCTTGTGGGAAATCATCGAATGTGCCAACGTGGTCGTAATGCAGGTGCGTCAGGATGACGTCTTTGACCTGGCTGGCATCGACTCCGAGCAGCGCCAACGCATCCTTGGGTCTGCGAAGATACTCGCGCTTACGCTTGATGGCCATCTCTGGGTGAAAACCCGTATCGATTACGAAGGTGCGGTTCTCATTTCGAATGACCCAGACGAAATAGTCCATGGGCATGGGCGCGTCGTGCGGATCGCCCCCAACAAAATGGTCACGACGTTGTGCTTCGCGGGTGGCGTAGCGAAGGGCAAATACCTCATAAGTTTCGGGCTGCGTCATGGTCTTCTCGTCTACTTCGGTTTAGGTATTCACTGCAGAGTATCTTCATCTGGGGGACTTTCGCCAAGAGCTATATCGGAGTCGAACAGTCTGATATGCGGAAAGTCATATTAATGCTTAATGCAACAAAGCTTAGCATTTGGCTCAATGAGAACAGGAAAATCCTTTCAGGTTTATCCGGTCCGGTATTTTCTGGAGACTAAGCTTTGCATCATCAATCCGATCGAGGCCCGCATGACACGAGCCTGAATGAGACGTTGCCTCTGGCGCTTCGCATAGCCGCTCAGCTTGCATCGTTCTCATCAGCCCCGCTTTCTGCCTGACCCCAGCAAGACATCCCTGGAGCAAACAGATGAATGAAAAGTCTTTGGTCGTGGTGACGGGGGCCGCACGCGGTATCGGCGAGGCCACCGTACGGAAATTCGCGTCGATGGGGCATTCGGTGGCAGCCCTGGATGTCAACCGCGAGCGCGGCGAGGCCCTGGCCAGCGAGTTGCAGACTGCGGGCCAGCAGGTCGTGTTTCATGCCTGCGATGTAGCCGATGCAGACGCGGTCGATGACCTGGCCGCCAGGGTGCAGCGAGACCTAGGATCTCCCTCGGTGCTGGTGACCTCCGCGGCCCTGATTCCCAATACCGAGTCCATTATGGAAATGGACCTGGGTGCGCATGACCGCATGTGGCGGGTCAATTACCACGGCACGGTGCATGCCTGCCGCAGTTTCGGCCGTCAAATGGTGGCTGCTGGCCGAGGTGGTTCGATCGTCACCCTCGGGTCGATCAACAGCGTATTGCCTATGCCGCTGCCTGCCTATAACCCGGGCAAGGCGGCCATCGCCCGATTGACACAGTTGCTGGCGGCCGAACTGGGCCGTCATCACATTCGGGTCAACAGTGTGGGGCCTACGTATGTGATGACCCCCGAACTGCAGGCTCGTATCGATTCCGGACAACGCGACTTAGCCAAGATGATGAAAGTGCACGCACTCGACATCTTGCCGACTCCGGCTGACGTCGCCGAAGCAATTGCCTTTTTGTCCTCGCCTGCAGCCCGTGCTATCACGGGCATCCTTATGCCGGTCGATTCTGGCTGGACAGCCAGTGCAACCTATATGACTTATTCAGGCGGTGTTCCATGGGAGAGCGATACCGGTTCGCCCACGGCTTGATTTCAGGCCGACATCAACCATCAGCAAATTGACATCCACTCAGAAAGAGAAAACACAATGATTATCGAAATGCGCGTCTACGAATGTGCCCCGGGTCGCCTGCCGGCTCTGCAGGAGCGATTTGCCAAGCACACGCTGGGCTTTTTCAAGAAATACGGGATTGAGCCTGTGGGCTTCTGGACCACGGTGGTAGGCCGCAACAACCATGAGTTGACATATCTTCTCAAATGGAAAGACATGGCCGACCGAGAAGCCAAGTGGAATGCCTTTCAGGCCGACCCCGAGTGGATCGCGCGACGCACCGAAAGCGAGGCTGAAAAGCCGATCGTGGCACGTGTGGAAAACCAGTTTCTCGCGCCTGCCGCGTTTTTTCCTGGGCTGGCGCCGTGAGAAACATAAAAAGCAAACTGATAGTGTTTGTCGGGCTGGGCAACATGGGTGGCCGCATCGCACGGCGCCTTGTGGATGCTATCGGCGATGTGTCGGGTGGCGTTCGTTTGAAGTCGTAAACTGAAAGGCAAGAAGATGAAAGTATTTCATGGCAGGGTTGATGGCGTTCTCTCCGAGCAGCGTGGCCCTACATTCACCGGTACCGTGTGGGCAGACCCGGTTATGCCCGCTACCGACAATGTCGGCATAAACAATGTATTTTTTTCGCCCGGCGCACGTACCTACTGGCACACCCACGAGCAGGGCCAGGTGCTCAACGTTGTTGCTGGCAAGGGCTGGATCTGTCAGGAAGGACAGGAGCCCCAGCCGATCCGCGCCGGCGATGTAGTCTGGATCGGGCCCAACGAGCGTCACTGGCACGGGGCGGCCGAAGGCAGCTACATGATCCATATGGCCACATCAATCGGCAAGACGATTTGGGCCGAGGCCGTTTCGGCGCAGGACTATCCGGGCAGCAAGGGCTGAAATCCCTGAAGTTTCAGGTTTTGGTGGACAAAGCCAAAACTTAGCGCCGGGGCGAGGGCCGAGTGGAGGAGGCGCTGCTGGTTGACTCTTGCGGCGGTGCCCAGCGTCCATCACGTACATGCGACTCAATCAGTTCCTGAAAGATGCGTGTCAAAGCACGAACGGGTTTGGTTGAAGGCCGCTGATTGGTGGTGGTAATCACCAGGGATCGGGTGATCGTCGGGTTGACGATGCGCCAGATGCGTACTCGCTTGGCGATCACCAGATCGCGAACGCTTGAGTACGAAAGGAAGGTGTAGCCCAGGCCGCCCTCGGCCAGCGCCAGCATTGAGTGCATGGCGTCAATCTCGAGCTGCACATTGGGCACGGCCCCGATGCGAGCCATGGCCTCATCAACCAGGATACGAATGCCATGCGGACGGCTGGGCAGCACCAGCGGTATCTCGGCCAGTTGCGCGGCCCGTATCGGGCCGTTGCCAATGCGGGCCGGGTCTTTGGTGGAGCCAATCAGAAACAGTTCGTCGCTCAGAATCGGATCGGTCTTAAGTGTGTTGCTTTTGAGATTGGGCGTATCGTACAGAACGGCGACATCCAGCCGGGCCGCAGTCAACCATTCGAGCACATGGCCGCTGTAGCCCTCCATCACTTTGAGCGAGACGTTCGGGAAGGCACGACGAAACTCCTGGGCCAGCTCAATCGCCAGCACCGTGGCGATCGACGAGGGCATGCCGATCGTGACTTGGCCTACCGGTGAGGCGCCCATGGCCTGGATGGCCGATTTGGCGCTGGCCGCAGTGTCGAGCAGGCCACGCGCATATTGTTCGAGAAGCTTACCGCCCTCGCTGAGCACCACGCCTCTCCCGGTGCGATAGAACAACTCGGTGCCGAGCTCGGCCTCCAGCAATTTGATTTTGCGACTCAGCGCCGGCTGCGTGCTTGACAGCCGGATGGCGGCACGCGAAAACGTGCCAGCTTCGGCCACCGTCAAAAAAGTCTGGAGTTGGTCTAGTTCCATGGTGAGGCAAAGGGGGCGCACAACCGCTGATAAGCGTTCCACGCAGGCTCATTATGCGGGAATCGCAGGTGTGATATGCCTAAATACATCGATCAAATTGCACATGGCAAGGCTAATATCTGATTTCAAATCAGTGGAGATATTCTTATGACGAAACAGGCTTTGGGATTTGTGGGGCTGGGCAATATGGGCGGCCCGATGGGCACCCGGTTGATGCAGGCTGGCCATGAGCTGTATGTGTACGACCGTGATGAGGCTGCGTTAGAGCGCCTGGTGGCCGCAGGTGCGAAGCGGATGGCTTCGGTCAAGGCAGTGGCTGATCAAGTGGAGACGCTGTTCCTCAGCCTGCCCACGCCCGATATCGTCGAGGCGGTCTGTCTTCAAGAGGGCGGCCTTAAGGATGGTGGCAAGGTCAGGCAGATCGTGGATCTCTCGACCATCGGACCGCGTGCGGCAGCATCGATTGCCAAGGGCCTGGCTGACAAAGGCATCTTGTACGTGGATTCGCCGGTCAGCGGCGGCGTGCAGGGCGCTGTCAAAGGCACGCTGGCGGTCATGGTGTCATGCCCAAGGGCAAACTACGATGCGCTCGAGTCGGTGCTGGCCAATTTCGGAAAACCTTTCTTCCTGGGTGAAAAGGCGGGGCAGGCCCAAACTGTCAAGATCGCCAACAACATCATGTCGGCCACTGCCGTGGCCATTACCTCCGAGGCTGTGGTTATGGGGGTGAAGGCAGGGATCGACCCCAAGGTCATGCTCGATGTGATCAACTCCGGCTCGGGTCGTAACACGGCTTCGGCCGACAAATTTCCACGCTGTGTGTTGCCACGAACCTTCGATGTTGGATTTGCGGCGGCGCTGGCCTATAAGGACGTTCGCCTGTGCGTGGACGAGGCCGAGCACATCGGGGTGCCGATGGTGGTTGGGTCGGCCGTGCGCGAGATGCTTTCGATTACATTGGCAGCCTGCGGAAAGGATGCTGATTTCTGTGATGTCGTCAAGGTGATCGAATCCTGGGCGGGCGTCGAAGTCCGAGGCTGATTTTTCTCATTCCATTTCAATCCATTTTTCATTAAGGACAATCCATGAACAACAGTGAACTTTTTCAGCGTGGCCTCGAAATCCGCAAGGCTGTCGTTGGCGCCGAATATGTCGAGAAGTCGATGGCCAACACTGACGACTTCAATCGCCCCTTACAAGAGCTCGTCACTGAATACTGCTGGGGGGCCGTGTGGGGGCGAGATGGACTGCCACGCAAGACCCGAAGCATGCTCAACCTGGCCATGCTCACATTGCTCAACCGCCCGCACGAATTGAAACTGCACATCAATGGCGCATTGCGCAATGGCGTAACCCGTGAAGAAATCCGCGAAGTTTTTATGCAGGTCGGAATTTACGCAGGTGTACCAGCTGCCATCGACTCGTTCCGCATCGCCCGCGAAGTGTTCGAATCGATCGACAAGAAGGCCTGATGCAGCGTCACCTGCAGCCAACGCCATGAGCACGATCGCCCAAACACTGGGGGCGTTCGCCGCCCGTACCTCTGCGGCAGATCTTCCGCCAATTGCGCTGGAGCGCGCCAAGATGAGTCTGGCCAGCACGCTGGCCAGCGCCGCAAAGGGTGTAGGAATAGACTCGGCACGAATTGTGCGCGAGCTCGAGCAGTCCTTGGCCAGCGACGGAACCTCAAGCGTCTGGTTTCACCGCGGTCGCCTGCCAGTCGACCGCGCCGCGCGCGTCAATGCGCTGGCCAGCGACGCGGCGGCCTCCGATGACAGCGACATGCGCAGCATCGCCCACATCGGCACCATCGTCAGCGCCACCGGGCTGGCGATGGCTGAGCGCTTGGGCAGTGCCGGCAAGGACGTGCTGGCTGCGATGGTGCTGGGATACGAGGTGGCTGGCCGCGTGGATGAAGCACTGACGCCTGGCCGGATGCAACGCGGATTTCATGGTTCAGTCTCGACCATCTTTGGCGGCGCTGTGACCTCAGCCAAGCTGCTGGGGCTGGGTCCCGAGCAAATGGGGCAGGCGCTGGCGATTGCGGCCACGTCTGCGGGCGGCATGGCGATTGCGGCCGACACCAGTTGTGCGCGTGAATACCACGCTGGATTGGCGGCTTTGCTTGGCGTGCAGGCGGCCCTGGCCGCACAGGCCGGGTTCGAGTCAGAGATCGCCGTTCTCGAGTCGCCGCGCGGTTTTTTTGAAGCCTTCAACGGACAGGCGATCGACGAGGTCACGCGTGGTCTGGGAGACAGCTGGGATATCGTTACCGACATGGCAGTGAAGCTGATTCCGGGGGCGCATCCATTTCATGCCATTGCCGAGGCCGCGTGGACGGCAGCCATTGAGCACAACATCGTGCCCGAACGGGTAAGTCGGGCCATCATTTCGGCGCCGCAGCTTAAGGTGTGGGCGAGCCAGGCGGTACAGCCGCATGACTTGATTGGCGCGGCCCACAGCGTGCCTTATTTCGTGGCAGCCTCGCTGGTCGATCGTCGATTTGGCTGGGACCATTTCGATACATTGAAGATGCAAGATGCGCGTATCGCCGCATTGCTGCCTCGTATTTCATTTGACCCGAACCCACCTCCTCACCCCGATCGCTTTCCGCATCGCCATGGGGGCACTGTCACCATTGAGCTTGATGATGGGCGTGTCATTCGAAGCACCTGCAAGGCACCCCGTGGCTCGGGCGCGCGAGGCATCGACTGGGCCGATGTCGACGATAAATTCCGCCAGCTCGTGCCGGCAGGCGGGCTCGGTTCACTACAAGTCGAAGACAGCCTGGCATTGATCCATGATCTGGATCGTGCTGGCGCTGTCACAGATTTGATGCGACAGCTGAGGCCTGTGGGCGACCTGCGCTGAGCGCAGATGCCAAGCTACCATCGATTCTTTTTTGAATAGGATATTGTCATGACAGACAAACAGCTCGTGGGATTCATCGGCGTTGGCGTGATGGGGCGGCCCATGGCCATCAACCTGATGGCCAAAGGGATTCCGTTATTGGCCTATGACGTGAACCCAGATGCGATGCAGGCGATTCGGCAGGCGGGTGCACAAACCGCATCCAGCGTGCAGGATGTCTGCAACCGATGCCGTATTGTGTTCACCAGCATGCCTTCGCCAGCGGTCTTCACCCAGGTCTTGCTGGGTGAAGCGGGGGTGCATACGGGTACGGCAGTCAAAATTGCGGTCGACTTGTCGACGGTGGGGCCACGCACCACCAAGGCCGCTGCAATAGGCCTTCGCGAGCGCGGCATCGAATTGATCGATGCGCCTGTGAGCGGCGGAGCTGCCGGGGCACAGAAGGCAACACTCACCGTCATGGTGGCGGGCAATCAGTCGGCGCAGGATGAGGTCAAGCCCCTGCTCGAAGTGTTTGGAAAATTGTTTGTCATAGGGCAGGAAGCTGGCCAGGCACAGTTGTTAAAGCTGCTCAACAACATGCTGTCATCCACCGCTTTTGCCATTACCGCAGAGGCCTATGTCGCGGGCGTGAAAGGCGGGCTTGACCCGCAACTGATGATGGATGTCATCAATGTCAGCAGCGGCCGCAGCGCGGCCTCGCAAGAAAAATTCGTCCGTCAGGTGCTGCCGCGCAGCTTTGATTTCGGGTTCCCGATCTCCAGCATCTGCAAGGATATCGGTCTGGCTATTGAGGAGTGCGAGGCCCTGGGTGTACCCATGTGGGTCGGCTCGCAGGCACGTCAACTGTGGAAGTTTGCACTCAAGCAGGACGGCGCTGGGAAGGATATGACCGAATTGGTCACCTATCTTGAGCAATGGTCGGGAGCTGATCCGCCGCCGCCAGTTAAAAAGGGCTGACAAAAAGGGCTGACATAGCCTTGCCAGCCCGCAACACCATCTCACTCGGTCTTGATGTTGAGCTGCTTGATCAGCCGTCCCTTTTCTTCAAAGTCGGCGCGCAGGCGGCGGTCGAAATCGCGGCGGCCCAGGTAGGCCACCCGCTGATTCAGTCGCGCTGCAGCAGTGCGAAAGCTCTGGGAGGCGGTCACTTCGGCGCAGGTCTTCTCCAGCGTGGCCAGCACCGGCTCGGGGGTGCCCTTGG
>JAURGS010000087.1 GCA_030833685.1 Rhodoferax sp.
GATTACGCCACCTTTGGCGGTTCCATCCAGCTTGGTGACGATCAGCCCAGTCAGTCCCAGCGCAGCGTCAAAAGCTCTTACCTGGTGCAGGGCGTTTTGCCCGGTGTTGCCGTCAATCACCAGCAGTACCTCGTGAGGTGGCGTGCTTTCTGCCTCGGTGGTGACATCCTCCGCCGATGGATGGGCGGCAATGGGCCCAGTTTTCTCGAGCACCCGTTTTATTTTTTTAAGTTCATCCATCAAATGCGTTTGCGTTGGCAGGCGACCTGCTGTGTCTACCAGCACCACATCGCGGCCACGTGCCTTGCCGGCACTGACGGCATCAAAGGCGACGGCCGCAGGGTCTGAGCCCTGTTGGCTGATGATGTCCACCAAGGTCCGATTAGCCCACACGCCGAGTTGTTCTTTGGCAGCGGCACGAAAGGTGTCCGCGGCGGCCAGCAAGACTGATGCGCCATGGGCTGCCAGGTGCTGGGTCAACTTACCGATGGAGGTTGTCTTGCCGGCACCATTGACGCCTGCGACCATGATGACCGTGGTTTTGTGCCGCCCGATGACCAAGGGTTTTTCAAGCCTTTTGAGTAGCTCGGCCAAGGTTTGCGCGAGCAGGGTTTTGACCTGTGCGGGGTCTTTGGCCTTGGTTTCTTTGACACGGCGCTGCAGTTCGGTGAGTAAAAACTCAGTGGCCTTCACGCCCGCGTCTGCCATTAGCAAGGCATCTTCCAGTTCCGTGTAAAGATTGGCGTCAATTCGGGTGCCAACGAAGACACTGCTGAGGTTGCTTCCCGTTTTTTGAAGTCCGGATCGCAGTCGGCCCATCCAATGGCCTCTTGGACCGGCCTCTTTCGGCGTTGGAGGCATCCCGGGTGGATTGGCACTGTTTCTGGCGCTACCAACCTTCTCAAAAGCGACGGGTTGAGTCGCTTCTAGGGGCTTTTCAGGCAGGCGCTGTTCGGGGGCAGGTTTGCGTTTAAAAAAACTGAACATAAAAGCTTGAGCTGTGTCGATGTATTCTATGTAAGCCCCAGCAGCGTCTACAGACGGTATGGCGGGGCGTGACTGTGGGTGTGGTGAGCATTGGCGCGATGGTGGTGGATTCGCCTCAGCCTTTTTGCTCAACCCACCCCTGATGTATCAAGGACCTTATCGGTGAATGCCAAAAGGGGACAGGAAAATCAAAAATTGCGTGCCCCGCAAGGCCCTGGGCGCGTCCATCAAATACGTATTGTTGGTGGGCGGCTGAAGCGAAGTCGGATCACCGTTTTGGATAAGCCGGGCCTTCGGCCCACGCCAGACCGGGTGCGCGAGACCTTGTTTAATTGGCTGGGCCAGGACTTGAGTGGCTGGGCTTGTATCGATGTGTTTGCGGGGACCGGCGCATTGGGTCTGGAAGCTGCTTCACGCGGCGCCCAGGCGGTAATGCTTGTAGACCTGGATCCTGACATTTGTCGGCATCTGAATAAGACGACAAGGCAACTAGGTTTAGAGCAGGTTCAGGTCTGCCGCGGCGATGGCCTGGCTCGCCTGGCCGGCCTGCAGGCGCATGGGCAGGATCTGGTCTTTTTAGATCCCCCGTTTGGCAGCGGCCTATTTGAGGCTTCGCTCGGGCAGGCCTGGCGCGTGGTCAAGCCAGACGGTTGGGTTTATCTTGAGGCACCCCTGGCTTGGCAGGAGGCGGCGTTGGCGATGCACGGCTTTGAACTCTATCGTTATTTGAAGGCTGGTCAGGTGCACGCGCATTTGCTAAGGGCTTCCCGCAGCTCGCAAGAGGGCGCCAAAGAGTGAACGGGTGATTGACCCTGATAATAGGGCGATGCCGATGACGGGAGCGACGCATGGCCAGTGACTTGAAGGCTGTATTTGCTGGAACATTTGACCCTCTGACACTGGGCCATGAGGATATGGTGCGTCGTGCCAGTGCGTTGTTTGGCCACGTCGTGGTGGCGGTGGCAGCGGGACACCACAAAAAAACGCTTTTCACGACCGAGGAGCGGGTCAATATGGTGCGAGAAGCGCTGCTTGACTGTGCTGGTGTGGAAGTTGCCGAGTTTCACGGATTGCTGCGTGATTTTGTTCGCTCGCATGGCGCTCGGGTGGTGATCAGAGGTGTTCGAACCGCCACCGATTTTGATTACGAGTCGCAATTGGCTGGCATGAACCGCCTGTTGATGCCAGACGTCGAAACTCTTTACATGCCGCCGTCGAGCGCTTATCAGTTTTTGTCAAGCACACTGGTGCGTGAAATTGCGACTTTGGGTGGTGAGGCTGATCAATTTGTGTCCCCAACGGTTTATCGACAGTTGATGTTAAAACTGGGGCGTTTGGAAAAGAGTTAACCAAGATAGAAACACGTCATGAAAATTTTGTTGCCGTTTGACGGATCTCGAGCAGCCACACAAGCAGTGCAAACCGTTGTCACCATGGCTCGCGAGGGTATGTCGCTGCAACTTGTGCTCGCCAATGTCCAGGAGCCGGCGAGCTTGTACGAATTGGTTGTAGCGCATGATCCCAAGGTCATCCAAGAGGTTAGTCAGGCTGCCGGGCATCACATCCTGCAGCCTGCGCAGAAGTTGTTAAAAGCCGCAGGCCTTGCGTATGACCTTGAGGTTCGCAGCGGCGACCCGGCCCACACGCTGATTGATATCCTTCAAACCCACGGCTGTCAGATGGTTGTCATGGGCTCAAACGGCGCCAGTGCGCTGCGAAGTGCCATGCTGGGCTCGGTTTCAAATGAGGTCTTGCACAGTGCCGGCGTGCCGGTGGTGATCGTCAAGCATGCCGAAGCTGAATTGGCTGAGGACACCTGATTGGGTCAGCCCTCGTTTCTCTGGACCGGGTACCCCATATGGCATTGCTGATCACCGACGAGTGCATCAATTGTGATGTGTGCGAACCGGAGTGCCCGAATCAAGCGATTTATATGGGCGCTGAAATCTATGAAATCGACCCGGCGCGGTGCACTGAATGTGTCGGTCATTTTGATGAGCCGCAGTGTGTGCAGGTCTGCCCAGTTAATTGCATTCCGGTTAATCCGCATTGGGTTGAGGACAAGCCCACGCTTTGGCGGAAATACCGCCAACTGCAGGCGCAAGTCAAGCAACAATCACCGCAGCAGTAAGCCGCGCACAGGAAAGCACAGTCCACCAGAGGCGCTCAGTTGTCGCTTTGCGCCGGCGCACTCCCGGTTTTTGGGTTGGTGGTGCTGGGATTCCCGACATTTTTTGCGCTTGGTGCTGTGACCGGCACAAGTGTGTGAATGGTTTTTGTCGCCTCGGACATATTGCCCGCGATCAGGTGGTGGGCAGCCTTGATAGACCTGTCAATCGCCTGGGCAATGCCGGCACGATCATCGGGCGAAGGTTTCTTAAGAACCCAATGCACAACCTCTGACTTCACCCCTGGATGTCCAATGCCCAGGCGCAAGCGCCAGTACTGGTCTGTACCGAGTTGCGTGTGGATGTCTCTCAAGCCGTTGTGGCCCGCGTGGCCGCCGCCAAATTTCAGCTTGGCTTGTCCCGCTTCAATATCAAGCTCGTCGTGGGCAACCAGAATCTGTTCGGGGGGTATTTTGTAAAAACGGGCTAAAGCGGCGACAGACTGCCCGCTCAGGTTCATAAAAGTCTGCGGCTTGAGCAGCCATCGTTTCTGGCCGCCAAATTGTGCGTGGCCAACTTCCGCCTGAAATGACTTGTCGTGGGCTAGGCGCACATTCCATTGTTCTGCCAGGGCGTCAACCCACCAAAACCCTGCGTTATGGCGCGTGGCTTCATAGGCTGCACCGGGATTGCCCAGGCCGACAAACAAGCGAATCATGATCAGATTATCCATGCGGGATATTTATCCGCAGGGCCCTGACAGAAACAAAAAAGCCCACACGAGGTGGGCTTTGTGCGGCGCGTCAGACCTTACTTTTTAGCGCCCTTGTCGGCGGCTTTCGCGTCTGCAGCAGGTGCTTCAGCCGCTGCCGGTGCTGCCTCAGGTTCACCGGCTGAAATGACCGCTGTCGAGACGATCACCGGGTTCTTATTGCTCCCGTGCGTAACGGCTTGCACACCCTTGGGCAATTTGATGTCCTGGAGGTGGACCGTCGAGCCCTTGGTCAAGCCGCTCAGATCCACGCTGATGAATTCAGGCAGATCGCGCGGCAGGCACAAGACCTCAATTTCGTTGAGGATGTGGTTGGCCAGGCAGCCTTCGGTCTTGACCGCCGGAGAATTCTCTTCGCCGCTGAAGTGCAAGGGGATCTTGGCGTGTAGCTTGGTGCCTGCGGTGACACGCTGAAAGTCGATGTGCAAGACCTGTTGCTTGAACGGGTGCATCTGGTAGTCGCGCAGCAGTACGCGGCTGGATTGACCATTGAATTCCATGTCCAGCACGCTCGAATGAAAGGATTCATTCTTCAGTGCGTGCCACAGGGCGTTGTGGTCTACCTCAATTAATTGGGGGGCTTGGTCACCGCCGTAAACAATGCCGGGCGTACGACCGGTAATGCGCAGACGGCGGCTCGCACCCGTACCTTGCTTAGAACGCTCAAAAGCGACAAATTTCATAACTCACTCCAAAATGAGCTGACCGCGACCAGTGCAGCTCCGTTAAAAAAGCCCTGCACCCAGACTGGATGCAAGGCCGCTTGTGTTTTCTGATCAGAAAAGATTGTCCTGGTCAGAAAACAAACTCATCACCGATTTGCCCATCGCAATGCGATGGATCGTCTCTGCGATCAAGGGTGCCACGCTAAGCTGGCGGATCTTGCTGCAAGAGAGCGCATCGGCGCTCAAAGGAATCGTGTCGGTCACCACCACCTCGTCCAAAGCATCGCCTTTGCTGATCCGGGAAATCGCTGGCCCCGAAAAAATCGGGTGGGTGCAGTAGGCGTAGACTTTTTTTGCTCCGCGTTCTTTAAGGACCTCGGCGGCTTTGACCAAGGTGCCCGCTGTGTCGATCATGTCATCCATGATCACGCAGTTGCGGTCTTCGATCTCACCGATCACGTGCATCACCTCGCTCACATTGGCTTTGGGGCGGCGCTTATCAATAATGGCCAGGTCGCAGTTGAGCTGCTTGGCCAGCGCACGTGCGCGCACAACGCCGCCGACGTCTGGCGAGACCACGATCAGGTCGTCATAATTTTTTTGGCGCAAGTCACCCAGCAGTACCGGGGATGCATAGATGTTGTCAACCGGAATGTCAAAAAAACCTTGGATCTGGTCGGCGTGCAGGTCCATGGTTAGAACGCGCGCCACACCGACTGCCTGCAGCATATTGGCCACGACCTTGGCAGAAATCGGAACCCGGCTCGAGCGCGGGCGCCGGTCCTGGCGTGCATAACCGAAATACGGAATCACCGCACTCACCCGATCGGCCGAAGCGCGCTTGAGCGCATCCACCATGATCAGGAGCTCCATTAGGTTTTCGTTGGTTGGAGCACAGGTCGACTGCACCACGAAAACGTCACGCGCGCGGACGTTTTGCTTGATCTCGACAGACACTTCCCCGTCGGAGAAACGACCGACTTCGGCTGCGCCAATGTCGATTTTCAAAAATTGGGCGATGCTGGTCGCCAATTGTGGGTTGGCCTTGCCGGTGAAGACCATGAAGTCAGGCACGTTTTCAGAATGCATGAGGTTTCCAGACTTTATTGCGCTAACCTGACGGCGGCTCACCTATCGTGTCGTTTGGCAGGGGAGGAAGGATTCGAACCTTCGCATGCTGGAATCAAAATCCAGTGCCTTAACCAACTTGGCGACTCCCCTACACAGGAGGCCGGTACAGGACCGGCCACCCAAAATCCTCAGCCCGACCACCCCATGAGCGGGTGGCTTGGCATGTTTTCGCAAAAACGGTGAACAAACGGACACTTGGGAATGTCTTTTTGCCAACCTTCCGGAACCGGTGCGAACAACGCGCTTCCAGAGCCTGTCATGCGACCTTGCAAACCTGCTTTGGCCAGCCAATTCAGCGCTGTTCCCAGCTCTGGACAGTGCTTGAGGGCAACGTCTTGCAGGTCGTTTCGGCCGTAGTTAAACGGGTTTTCAACGAAGTCGAAGATTATAGCGGGTGGACTGTCGCGCCTAAGGCCAGGGTCTGAAAAAATTCGGGCTGTCGGCAGGCCTTGCGCTGGCTTGACCACCAGAAACTGGCCTCTTGGCAGCTCAATGGCCTCAAGCTGCTCGCCGATACCTGTGACCCAAGCGTTTTTGCCGAAAAGAAAAAATGGAACATCGGCACCCAATTGAAGGCCCAGGGTGAGCAACTGGTCTGACCTCATGCCCAGACCCCACAGGCGGTTCAATGCCAACAAAGTGGAGGCCGCATCCGAGGACCCACCTCCCATACCGGCCTGGGAGGGAATGCGCTTTTCCAGGTGGATATCCACCCCAAGCGGGCTGCTCGACACAGTTTGAATCAGGCGCGCTGCCTGGATGCAAAGATCATTCTCAGGAAGCTTGGGCCCTAAGTCATGGCGTTGGATACGTCCATCGGTGCGCAACTCAAAGTGCAGCGTGTCACACCAATCGATCAGCATGAACGCAGATTCCAAGCGGTGATAGCCGTCAGCACGACGCCCGACGACGTGCAAAAACAGGTTGAGCTTGGCTGGCGCCGGGACGTCGTAAATAGCGCGAGCGTTCATGGCGTGGCGCTTGGCTTGTTATTGTCAATAAGCAGGGTGACCATCGCTTGCGGTGCGCCTGGCTTTGAGGCTGAGATTCGCCCTTTGGCGTGTTGGCTTAAATCAACCTGCCAGCCTTGTGGTCGCATGGCCTGACCCCGCAGCCAGGCAAACAGCACATCAACCTGAAGGTCAACACCCAGCAATTCGCTAATGAGCACGTCGACGTTGGCAAAGCGCCGGATTTCGCCGCGGCTAAGGAGCTGGGCCTCGTCGTGCCGCCAGGTGATTTCGGCTAGGGCGGTCCCCAGGGGTGTCAAGAGTAATAGCGAGCCGGACTGGGCAGACCCTTGCAACTCAAATTGCGCGTTGAATGCAGACACGTCCGCGTTCGAACCCGCGGTTTGCGCTCGCACGGAGAGTCGGCCTTGCCAGAAATCCGCCTGCGCAGGGCTTTGATTCGCAGGTGGGGCAAGCGTGCTGCAGGCGCTGAGCCAAAACGACAGTACCAGCAAGCAGAAAGTTCGGACGATGCCTGGACGCATCACAGTGAGACATTCAGGCGTTTGATGGTCTCAAGCAAAGTTTCGTTCTGATTGTTGAGCTCCATGCCCTGCCTGAAAATATCAACTGCCTGGGTGCGCTGCTGTTTGGTC
The DNA here is from genome assembly GCA_030833685.1 of Rhodoferax sp. Lineage (GTDB taxonomy): Bacteria > Pseudomonadota > Gammaproteobacteria > Burkholderiales > Burkholderiaceae_C > Rhodoferax. The sequence goes on from JAURGS010000087.1 coordinate 7,270, forward strand.
CAAAGTGCCTCACCCAAGTGCGCAGCAATTTCAGCATCCGGTCGCGAGCGAAAAGCCTCGCTCAGCAGTCGGATCGCCTCGTCAAGATTGCCGCTGCGAAACTCGGCCCAGCCCAGGCTGTCCGTGATGAAGGGGTCGTTGGGTGAAAGCGCCAGCGCTTTGCGAATTAGCGCCAGGGCCTCCGGTAGCCGCTCACCCCGGTCAGCCAGGGAATAACCCAGAGCGTTATAGGCGCTAGAGTCCTCAGGCTTGAGGGCGATGATCTGGCGCAGAAGTTTTTCCATCTCCGCCAGGTCTCCCATGCGTTCGTGAACCATCGCCAGCGTGTAAATCGACTCAGTTTCGCCCGGATTGCGCTCAAGCATCTGTACCAACAGGGCCCGCGCTCGTTCAAATTGCTTGCTGTCGCGAAGGATCTGAACCGTCGCATTGAGCTTGAGCCTTGCTTCTTCGGCGTTACTTGCCTGCTGTTGTTCAATCAGGTTCAGGGCGTCCTCGACTTTGTTCTGCCTGGCCAGCAGTTGACCACGCCGGATGCTCACACGCATGGCGTCCTGTGGGTTATCCGCTAGGGCCAACCAAGACTCGGCGCGGGCCCAGTCTTTTTGTTTCTCAGAGATTTGCGCCAGACCCATGTAGGCTTGTGCGCGAGCCCTGCGTATCTCAGGGGTGAATTTTTCGACGCCAGCTGGATCGGTTAGCTTCAAATAAGTCAGTAACTGCTCTTGAGCCTGTTCACCTTGCCCGGTCGCTTCAGAGACAAGGCCTTGCACCAGCCATGCCTCGGCGTAATCGGGGTATTGCGATAGCATCGCCGTGAGCTCGGCCTGGGCCTCTTTGATGCGCTGTTGGTTCAGCAGCGCACGGGCATACCGAAGCCGGAATTCAGGGTCGGCACCGGGTACGTAGGCGCGCAGCAGTTCCTCAACTTTTGGATTTTGGCCGTCAAGCAGGCTCATGGCCACCAGCATAGGGCGTTGCGCAGCAGGATCCAAGGTGTGTCCCTTGGTGATCGCCTGCAGCGCCTGGCCAGAGTCTGCTGCGTTGATCCACATGCGCGCGATCGTGGCCCACGCGGAGGGCCCGAATTTCATATCTGACTTGAATTTATCCAGTGCGTTTTCAACGACAAAGACAGCCTGTCTCTTGTCGCTGGCATGCTCGAAAACGCTGCTGATTGACCAAATCAAGTCCGCTTTTTCCTCGTCTGGTGTTAATTCAAGCAAGCGAACGAGCGGTGCCTGAGCCTCTTTGGGCTGGTTCAGACCCAGCAGGATTTGCAGCAAATAGCGCTGTGCCTCAGCTGAATGGGTGTCGGACTGGGTCCAAGCGCGCGCCGCGGCAAGCGCCGAGGTTCCTGCACGCGAGCGCAACGCGATGTCTACTGCTCGGCGGAACAAGTCAGGACTCTGGGTCCTTCGAGCAGCGTCGAGCATGAGCGCGAAGCCAGAGCCGTCGTCATTGGCCCTGACACTGAGTTCACCCAGCAAGATTTCGTAAAAAAGCTGCGCGTTGAGTGCAGAACTGGTCGTACTCTCTTTGGCCTGGACTGGAAAGGCCAGCGCGACGAGTACCGCCATGCCGAGCAAGCGGGGTCGCAAGTGTTTGATAGGGTGCATACGTTGATAATTATCCAGACATTTTTGAAGCCCCAGAACCATGCCTGAATTGCCAGAAGTTGAAGTAACACGGCGCAGCTTTGCCAAGCGGATCCAGGGTGCTCGGATTCGTAAGCTCGCTCTGGGAAAACCCTTGCGCTGGCCGCTGGGTTGTGATCCTGCCCAGTTGACGGGGCGGCGTATTGGTGAGGTACAGCGTCGGGGCAAATATTTATTGCTGGTGCTAGACCGGGGATTTTTGCTGCTGCACTTGGGTATGTCCGGTAGTCTACGCTTTGACCAGGTGCTGCCACAGCGGGGTGCCCATGACCATATGGATTTGATCACCGATCAGGGCGTGCTCAGACTGCATGATCCAAGGCGTTTTGGAGCGGTTGTCTACGTGGAGGCGCTCGATGGCGGCCTGGGTCAAAAACTTCTTGGACGCCTTGGCGTGGAGCCCTTATCTGAAGCTTTTGGTTTGGATCGATTCCAGCGGGGGTTAAGGCAGCGAAAGGCCGCCATCAAACAGGTGCTGCTGGCAGGTGAGCTGGTGGTTGGGGTGGGCAATATTTACGCCTCGGAGGCGCTTTTTCAGGCGGGTATCCGGCCCAGTTGTCCGGCGCGGCGTATTTCCAAAGCCCGAGCCGCTGTATTGCACCAGGCTATTGTGGGAGTGTTGACGCGTGCCGTTGAGCGCGGTGGGAGCACCTTGCGGGACTTCTCCAGCGCAG
>JAURGS010000088.1 GCA_030833685.1 Rhodoferax sp.
GCTCAGTTGCCAGCTGAAGCGGTGCAGTTGGTGCAGACCACAGACCGGGCTTTTGTCGGGGCCTTGATTACCATGCCAGAGTTTGTCGACGTGATCATCCCGCGTGGCGGTAAAGGCTTGATAGAGCGCATCAGCCGTGAGGCGAAGGTGCCGGTGATCAAGCATTTGGACGGTAATTGCCACACCTATGTGGATGACCCCTGTGATCTGGATTTGGCGGTGCGCGTGACTGACAACGCCAAGACGCAGAAATACAGCCCCTGCAACGCCACAGAGAGCTTGTTAGTGGCACGCGCAATTGCGGCGAAATTTTTGCCGCGCATGGCGAAGGTTTTTGTGCAAAAGGGTGTCGAGATGCGTTGCGATCAGGCTTCGTACGATTTGATTTCGGCCAGTTGCCCCGATGCGCGCGTGGTGCTAGCCAGCGAGCAGGACTGGTACGAGGAATACCTGGCGCCGATCATCAGCATCAAGTTGGTAGACGGTGTTGACGACGCTATTGCCCACATCAACCGCTATTCCAGCCACCATACCGATGCAATACTGACCCAGAACCATCTTCATGCTCAGGCTTTTTTGCGCGAGGTTGACTCGGCCAGCGTCATGGTCAACACCAGCACGCGTTTTGCAGACGGCTTTGAGTACGGCTTGGGTGCTGAGATCGGTATCAGTACTGATAAATTCCATGCCCGTGGCCCGGTCGGCATTGAGGGCCTGACCTCATTGAAGTACGTGGTCCTGGGCCAGGGAGAAGTGCGCCGCTGATCGCGCTGAAATACGGGGCGGCGCTTCAGATGTTGGCAGGTCTGGGTATTGGTGCTGACAAGCCTGCCCGCCTAGAATCTGCTTTAGCCACATAAAACCCCTATGGTCCCTCACCTCATCACGGCCTTGACCGGCCCGATCAATGAATTGGAGCAGCGGGTGCTGGACTCGATGCCAGCCATCGAACGCTGGTTTCGGCTGGAGTGGATGGAGCACACGCCCGTGTTTTACAGTTCGGTGGATGTGCGAAATGCGGGCTTCAAGCTCGCGCCCGTCGACACCAACCTGTTTCCCGGCTGTTGGAATAATTTGAGTGCCGAAATGTTGCCGCTTGCCGTACAGGCGGCCATGGCGGCCATCGAAAAAACATGCCCGGAAGCGCGCAATCTGCTGGTTATTCCTGAGAACGGAACGCCAAGCGCGGACTATGTAGCCAATTTGGCTCAGATTCAGCGCATTTTCAACATGGCGGGCTTGAACGTGCGACTCGGTTCGATCGACCCTGCCGTCAAGCACAGCGTGAGTTTTGATGTGGCCGGCAGCGCACCCATCACGATTGAGCCAGTTTTACGCCACAAAGGTCGTATTGGCTTGTCCCAATTCGATCCTTGTACGATTTTGCTCAACAACGACTTGAGCGCCGGCGTACCAGGTATCTTGGAGGACTTGCATGAGCAATTCCTGTTGCCGCCTTTGCACGCAGGGTGGTCGACACGGCGTAAAAGCACGCACTTCAAGTTTTACGACGAAGTGGCCAAGCGCCTGGGCAAATTGATGGGTGTAGATCCCTGGTTGATCAACCCCTTGTGCGACCAGTGTCCCGCTGTCAGCTTCAAGAACGCCGAGGGCTTGGCGAAAATGAACAGCCTGGTGGAGACGGTTTTAGGACGTGTTCGCCGAAAGTACAAGGAATACGGCATCAAGGAGAAGCCGTTTGTGGTGGTCAAGGCCGACCACGGCACGCACCCGCTCGGGGTGGTCACGGTCAGAGACGCCGGAGACTTTGCTGAGTTGGCCGAGCGCGTGCAAGTGCTGAAAAGGCACCGCGAGCTCGCTGCGCCGCATGACTTTCTTGTTCAAGAAGGCGTGCTCACACAAGAGCGTGTGGGCGACTCTGTGGCCGAACCGGTGGTCTACACCATGGATCGTTATGTCGTGGGGGGTTTTTACCGGCTGCACGCACAGCGCGGTGCGGACGAAAGCTTGAAACAGCCGGATGCCGCTTTCCAGCCCTTGGCTTTTGAGCAAAGTGTCCAACTTCCGCAGCCCGGTGTGACGCCTGGCGCGAGCGTGCCCAACCGCTTTTACATGTACGGTGTGGTCGCCCGACTGGCCATGCTGGCAGCCAGTTACGAGCTCGAGTCGACCGACCCCGAGCATGAAGCGTTTGAGTGAAGCTGCATCTGTCGAATGAAGCGCACGCCTCTCAGGCGAGGCATCGTTGGTCGCTGTGAATGACAAGGCTTGTTTGTGAGCAATGAGCAGACCTCCATGCGCGCGCTGACGCTGGGCGCCATTGGTGTTGTCTATGGCGATATCGGGACCAGCGTGCTTTACGCGGTCAAGGAAATCTTTGCCTCGGGTCATGTTGCCTTTAACCACGACAACGTTCTGGGTGTTCTGTCGCTGTTGTTTTGGACCCTCACGGTCATTATTTCGATCAAATACGTGAGCCTGGTTCTGCGCGCTGATAACAACGGGGAGGGGGGCTTGGTGGCCATGCTGGCGCTGGCCTCGCGCTCGGTCAAAGACCGGCCGCAACTGCGTCAATTCCTGTTGGTCATTGGCATCTTTGGAACCTGCTTGTTCTACGGTGATGGGGTCATCACCCCAGCGATTTCTGTTTTGTCGGCGGTAGAGGGGCTTGAGGTCATCTCCCACACTTTTTCGGTGGCGGTGATTCCTTTGACTTTGCTGATACTGTTTTCCTTGTTTGCCATACAGAAGCGAGGCACTGCCGATATCGGGCGATTTTTTGGCCCCGTTACCCTCACTTGGTTTCTGGCGATCGCGGTGCTTGGGGTGTCCCAGATTGCGCGCTACCCTGAGGTCTTGCAGGCGCTCAGCCCGCATTTCGCGTTGGGCTTTATTTATGCCTACCCCACCGTCACGTTTTTGATTCTTGGCGCCTTGGTTTTGTGTGTGACGGGCGGCGAGGCACTGTATGCGGACATGGGACACTTTGGCAAAAGGCCAATTCGCCTGGCATGGTTTTGTGTGGTGATGCCTGCGTTGACCTTGAACTATTTCGGCCAAGGCGCGCTACTCCTGGCTAACCCAGAGGCCGTGAAAAACCCGTTTTTCATGATGGCGCCATCCTGGGCATTGATTCCGCTGGTGATATTGGCCACGCTAGCGACCGTGATCGCCTCCCAGGCGCTGATCACCGGCGCCTTTTCTGTCACCAAGCAGGCGATTCAACTGGGCTATCTGCCGCGCTTGCAGGTGTTGCATACCAATGTCAAAGCCGCGGGGCAGATCTTCATGCCTTTTGTGAATTGGGGCTTGTTTGTTGCCATCGTGCTGGCCGTGCTGCTGTTCAGGACGTCAAGCAACCTGGCCGCAGCCTATGGGGTGGCTGTGACGCTGGACATGCTGATCACCACCACGCTCACATTTTTTGTGATCCGTTTCGCATGGCGATACCCGCTGTGGTTGTGCGTGGCTGTCACCGGGGCTTTCTTTGTGATCGACCTGGCTTTTTTCGCCTCCAACCTGCTCAAGTTCTTGGACGGCGGCTGGTTCCCGCTGGTGATCGGTGGCATTGTTTTTAGCTTGATGTTGACTTGGAAGGACGGCCGGCACCTGCTTAACACCAAGTTGCGCGCTGACTGGCTGGAACTGTCGTCTTTTCTCGAGGCGGTGTTTGTGATGCCGCCGGTACGGGTAGAGGGTACGGCTGTTTTCCTGACGGCTGAGAAAGGGGCGGTCCCCAACGCCTTGCTGCACAACCTCAAGCACAACAAGGTCTTGCACAAAACCAACTTGTTTGTTTCAGTACGAAACCATGAGGTGCCCTGGATCAGCCAGGACAAGCGGGTCACGGTACAGGCTTTAGGGCACGACTGCTGGCAACTGGTGGTGAACTATGGCTTCAAAGATGACATGGACCTGCCCAAAGCGCTTCAGATGGCATCCGACCACGGTTTTGCTCTGGAGGCCATGAGCACCAGTTACTTTCTGAGCCGCGACATCATCATGCCCAAAGTTGGGGCGGGGATGGCCGCCTGGCGTGAGAAACTTTTTGCGCAGATGCATCTCAATGCCAGCGACGCAGCAGACTTTTTGAAGCTGCCTAACAACGCCGTTGTTCAGCTCGGCAGCAAAATTGAGATCTAAGCATCCAGTGCATGTCCGGTCTACACTGCACCCGATCAGCCTTAGCGTATTGATACAGATGCAAGCACTGTATCCAAAGCTGAAGTCATGTTGGCGTGCAATGTTCACTGCCCGCAGGCATCTGCTGTGTGGCTGAGTTTTGCGGGGAGCTGTTGATTGAAAAATATATTGTTTGTCGCTGATCCGCTGGAGTCCTTCAAGATTTACAAGGACACCACCTTCACGATGATGCGTGAGGTGCAAAAGCGCGGTCATCAGGTGCATGCTTGTGAGACCCAAGACCTTGTTTGGACATCTGGCCAAGCTGTATCAGCGTCTGTCAGGCGCATTCAGCTCACCGGCCAGGATGAATCCTGGTTTGTCGAGCAGCCCGGCCGCAATGAGGCTTCGCCACTACACGAATTCGACGCCGTGGTGATGCGCAAAGACCCACCTTTTGACAGTGAGTACTTTTACAGCACCCACTTGTTAGAGCAGGCTGAGCGCGAGGGGGCGCGTGTTTTCAATTCACCCAGGGCCTTGCGAGACCATCCGGAGAAGTTGTCCTTGATGGAGTTTGCTCAGTTCGCTGCCCCCACGTTGGTGACGCGCAAAGCCCAAGAAATCCGCCAATTTCATGCGCAGCACAAAGACATTATTCTTAAACCGCTGGATGGCATGGGCGGGACGGGTATTTTTCGCATTCGCGAAGATGGCATGAATCTGGGTAGCGTCATTGAGACACTCAATCAACACGGCCAAAGCTCGGTCATGGTGCAAAAATTCTTGCCCGAAATTGCCCAAGGTGACAAACGCATTTTGCTTATCGCAGGCCAGCCGGTGCCGTTTTGTCTGGCGCGTATCCCGCAGGGCGGCGAAGTGCGTGGCAACCTTGCAGCTGGAGGCAAAGGGGTGGCGCAGCCCATCAGTACCCGGGACCGTGAGATCGCCCAGGCGCTGGGCCCGGTTCTGCACCAGCGGGGATTGCTGCTGGTTGGGCTGGATGTGATTGGTGAAAAACTCACCGAAGTCAATGTGACAAGCCCGACCTGTTTTCGGGAGATTGCAGATCAGAGCGGCTGCGACGTAGCCAGCTTATTCGTCGACGCGCTTGAAGCCGCCTTGGCTTAGTCGCTTTTCGCTGCGGGCTTGCTCAACAGCTCCACCTGCAACTTGCCGCTGCGCATGTGCAAGTCGCGTTGCGGGAACGGGATTTCTATGCCAGCCAGTCGCAACTGGCTTTCGATTTCCCACAGGTAAGCGGCTTGGACGCGCCCGGGTGCGCGCACGCCCTCGATGCCGACCCAAACCACCAGCTCAAAGTTGAGACTGCTGTCGCCCAGCGATGTCAGCCAGACATCAGCATGGTGTCGTTCGTCTTCGTTGGTGAAGGCAACGGCTGCAGCGGCGGCCAGCCCAGCTTTTCGGACCTTGTCTTTGTCGGTGCCGTATGCCACACCAAAGGGAATGTGAACACGGCGCAATTGCTCGCCGTAAGTCCAATTCACCACCCGGCCATTGATGAACTCGGAGTTTGGCACGATGATATCGACCGCGTCGTTGGAGGTGATGCGCGTGTAACGCATATTGATTTCGGCAACGCGACCCATAACGCCCGACTGCAGGTCAACAAAGTCGCCGACTTTGAGCGTTTTCTCCAACAGAATGATCACGCCTGATATCAAGTTGCTGAAAATATTTTGCAGGCCGAAGCCAATACCTACGCCCAGCGCGCCGCCCATCAGCGTCAGGCTGGCCATGTCAAAGCCGATAAAGTGCAGACCGAGAACGGAGCCGACGATCCAGATCAGGTAGCGCACGATTCGCCCCAGGGCGTAGATACCGTGCTCGCTCATGTGGGCCCCCTGGCGGCGGCGAGTCAGGCCCTGGATTGACCGCTCCACCGCGATCGCTACCCACCAGGACAGCAACAGGATCAGAAAAAAACCGAGCACGCGCTGCGCGTTCAAGGGGGTGTCCCCCAGGGTGAACCACGGGGTTTGAAGCAGCTGCCAGGCAGCGTTCAGAAAGGGTTCAAGATCTTGCATGCTGGGGAATTGGTGGGTTTGCCATAGTGTCGCATCTGGGCCGGATTACGAGGTCGCCGCCCCCAAAAGTTAGCACGTGTTGCAATGAAAGACAGCAGGCCTTGTTAAAGCCCGGGCAGTCAACTTCGTGAACGCAAAGCTGCAGGGGAGGACTCAAGAACCCGAAATGCCGCTGTCTGGCCTGGCCCGATCGTTTTCAACGCAGCGCCGGCAAATACAGGCTGTGTTCAGCGCGGGGCCGGGTACCCGCCTGAGCAAGGCCGCGCTAAAGGAAACCTGGGTGCACCAGCAAGCCTGTTCGGTACTGTCGGCAGCGCTGTCTTGCGCCATGGCGCAGTGGTTCGATTGTCCGCACAGCGGACACCGCTGGGGCGAAAACTCGGCTGTCTGCGTATTTGGCATGGGTTGTGCAGCCTGTGGCGGGGCGGTTTTAGCGCGCCGCTTTGCAATCAGACAAGCTGTGCCTTGACCTTTTGCCGCCAGTCGTGCAGCAATGGCTCGGTGTAACCACTGGGCTGGGCCAGGCCCTTGAAAACCAGGTCGCATGCGGCTTGGTAGGCCATGCTGGTCTCAAAGTGTCCGGCCATGGGGCGGTAGTCGGGATCGCTGGCATTCTGAGCGTCGACGACAGCAGCCATGCGCTCGAAGGTTGAGCGCACCTGCTGCTCGGAGACCACGCCATGCAAGAGCCAGTTGGCAATGTGCTGGCTCGAAATCCGAAGGGTTGCGCGGTCTTCCATCAGGCCGACGTTATGGATGTCTGGCACTTTGGAGCAGCCGACGCCCTGATCAACCCAGCGCACCACATAGCCCAGAATGCCTTGCACATTGTTGTCAAGCTCCTGTTGCTTGTCTTGCGCGCTCCAGTTGGGCTGCGCGGCCACCGGGATCGTCAGCAGGCCATTGAGCAAAGCATCGCGCTGCTTTTCGACATCGACTTTTTCGAGCTGCTTTTGCACATCGCTGACAAGAACCTGGTGGTAGTGCAGCGCGTGCAGCGTCGCGCCAGTTGGGCTTGGCACCCATGCCGTGTTGGCGCCGGCCAAGGGGTGCGCAAGCTTTTGCGTCAGCATCGATTTCATCAGATCGGGCATGGCCCACATGCCCTTGCCGATCTGTGCCCGTCCACGAAGGCCGCACTGAAGCCCAATCAGCACGTTATTGCGCTCGTAAGCGTCAATCCAGGCGCTGGCCTTCATGTCGCCTTTGCGGATCATGGGGCCGGCATGCATGGCGCTGTGCATTTCGTCGCCAGTTCTGTCAAGAAAACCGGTGTTGATGAAGGCCACCCGGCTGGCCGCTGCCGCGATACAGGCTTTGAGGTTGACACTGGTGCGGCGCTCTTCATCCATGATGCCTAGCTTGACCGTGCTCTCAGGCAGCCCCAGCATTTTTTCGACTTGGCCAAACAACTCGCTGGCAAAGGCAACTTCTGCCGGCCCGTGCATCTTGGGTTTGACGATGTAAACCGAGCCCTTGCGGGAGTTGCGGATCGCATCTTTGCTGCTGCGCCCGAGGTCGTGCATCGCGATCGCAGTCGTTACCACGGCGTCCAGGATGCCCTCGGGAATTTCATGCGTCTGGCCCTTGGCATCGGCGTAAAGGACTGCGGGGTTGCTCATCAGATGGCCCACATTGCGCACGAACATCAATGAGCGGCCATGCAAGCGGACTTTTTTCTTGCCGTCAGGGGCGCTGTACCGCCGGTCTGGGTTCAGCCCGCGGGTGAATGTTTTTCCGCCTTTGCTGACCTGTTCGGTCAGCGTGCCCTTCAAGATGCCCAGCCAGTTCGAGTAGGCCAAGACTTTGTCCTGTGCGTCAACCGCGGCAATCGAATCTTCGAGGTCAATAATGGTTGACAGCGCAGCCTCCAGAACCAAATCGGCGACGCCAGCCGGGTCGGTCGCACCGATTCGCGTGCTGCGGTCAATGATCAGGTCCAGGTGCAAGCCGTTGTGCACGAGCAAGATGGCACTCGGGGCTTGCGCCGCCCCCTGGTAGCCCACCAATTGCGCGCCTTGCTGCAGCCGGGTTTGACTTCCATCAGACAGTTTCACGACCAGCTGCCCGGAGCGGATCAGGTATGCCACGCTGTCGACATGCGAGCCCTTTTTCAAAGGGGCGCAACGGTCCAGCACATGCCGGGCATAGTTAATCACCTTCGCGCCGCGCTTGGGGTTATAGCCGCCGCTCTTGCCGACTTTCTCGCACCCCTTGCTCTCGTCAATGGCATCGGTTCCGTACAGCGCGTCGTAGAGGCTGCCCCAGCGAGCATTGGCAGCGTTTAACGCGTAGCGCGCGTTGAGCACCGGGACCACCAGTTGGGGACCCGCTTGTTTGGCCAACTCATCGTCGACTTTGGTGGTCGTGATTTTTGTCTGGCGATTGGAGGGGACCAGGTAGCCGATTGACGTCAAAAATGCGCGGTAGGCTGCCATGTCGGTGATCGGACCCGGGTTGGCCTTGTGCCATTGGTCAAGCTCGGCCTGAAGTCGATCACGCTCGTTCAGCAGTGCTTTATTCTTTGGCGCCATCGTCCCCACCAGGCCATCGAAGTCCTTCCAGAACTTTTTGGCTTCAATGCCAGTTCCGGGCAGGACTTCTTTTTCGATGAAATCACTCAGGTGGGTGTCGACGTGCAAGCGGTGGTGAATGATGCGTTCGGTCATGGTTGGCATTGTTTGAGAGAGAGCAGATTCAATGGGGTTAGAAAAAAGACAGGACGTCGCTCAGATCGCGTCCGGTTCGCTCGGGTTGGGTCCCAAGTTCTTCAAAGGGCAATTGATTGCGATTAACCCAGTAAGTTCGGTAGCCGAACCATTGCGCGCCCAAGGCGTCCCACGGGTTGGAACTCACGAACACGATTTTCGACGCGCTGACCCCAAGCTTTTTTTCGCCCAGCCCGTAAGCCAGCGGGTGGGTTTTGAACTTGTGAACCTCGTCAACACTGATCACATGATCCAATAGCGGCGCCAGTTTGGCTGCGTTAACCGCTGCCATCAGCATGCCAAGGTCGCCGTTGCTGAGAATGCCGGTTGGAACACCCAAGGCCTGCAGCTGCTGCAGCACAGCGTGGCATTCTGGGTAGGCGCTCAGGTGATCGTACTGCAGCATCAGTTGCTCGACGGCGCCACCCATGCGCGCGTCAAATGTCTTGGCGTCTATGGTGGCATCACACACCAAGCGTTTGAGGGTGTAGGTCAAAGCCTTTCGGGTCAGGACGCTAAAGGGCTGGTAGTGTGCGCCGTCGTTGCTGGTTGTGACCAGACGTGTGTATTCAATTTGCTTGTCGCGCCACATCAGGCTGATGGCTTGTCCCTTGCCGGGAAAAAGGGTCTCGCCTAGGCGCGCCACGCTGTGCACGTCAAATAGCGTGCCGTAGGCGTCAAAAAGAACACCTTGGGGGCGGGTACTGATTGGGCTTACTGGCTGGAGCGACATGCAGTCATTCTAGGTAGACCGCTT